>JBLMXX010000406.1:0-6494 GCA_050257995.1 Acidobacteriota bacterium
TTGCGATTGTAATACTTGATGATCACATGATGGGCGAATGAGGAATCGAGACTGATCGTGCCAAAGTGCGTGGTGGGTCCCTGGTCGTACCAGGCCTGCATCGTAATTTGACCGTCGACCCAAATGTCCATTCCGTCGTCATTAAAGGTCTGGACATTCCAACTGCCGGTCTGTGGAAAAGTGAGCATACCATCCCAGCAAACGGTATAATTGTTCACCGTCGCACCGGAATAGGGCGCCGCCCCTTCGGGCCAAAAGTGAAAGGTATTGGCGGCAGCTTCAGTACCGCCAGACATGCCGCCGGAAGGACAGCCCGCGCCGCCTTCATCGCTGACATAGTTGTAAAATGTGACGGAGTACGTTCCGCTGGGACCGCTCTGGGCGACCGCGACCGGCGCAAACACGGCCAGCAGCAACAGCAAAAGTCCAACGACAGCCAAGCGTGCCAAAAGTGAACGGGACATTTCGTTTACCTCCGCCGTGGAAACGGCTTTCAACCCTGTGCCTCTATTCTACATCAACTCCCCTCGCCTGTCTAGATGCGCACTCCAAAACCCGTGCCGGAATACCCGTTGACATGCCCAGCGCATGGGATTAGAATGTGTCCGGTCATTCACTCACAATAGAATCGATAAGGAGTCACAGCCATGGCCAAGATTTTCGTGCGCGAACGCAACCGGATCGGCGCGGGAGACAAGCAGCCGCGCTTTGCCGTCGTCGGAGTGCAGGGCGCCGATTTGACGTTCTTCCAGATGCATCTGCGCAAGGGGGAGCTGGATACTATCGCGCAGACGATTGGAGCGGAACTCGTGATGCTCCCCCGCGGCAGCGGCGACCACGCGGGTCAAGCGGGTGGCGGCGGGAAACGGAAAAAGGGCGGCAAGAAACGCGGCAAGGGCGGCGACAACGCATCTTGAGAGCAGGCGTCGTTCCCGCGACACCACGCTCCAAACGCGCCGCGATTAAAAGGCGACCTGCTCGTTGGCAGGTCGCCTCGACTTTTATGCCACCTTGTAGATACGGGTTCCGGTGTGTTGCCCGTGAACGGCCCGCAGGATGTTGCCCCGCTCCAATCCATTCACGATGAAGACTTCTCTCAGGCTGCGCGCGTCCCGGAGGATCTCGAGCATGCTGCGCTCCACAGCCAGGTCATTCAAATCGAGCGCCAAGAGTTCGTTGACCTCGATCTCTGAGATGAACCTGGCTCCGGGGTCTTTTTTCGGGTCGGCGGTGTAGAGACCCTGCTCATCCTTGATCAGGATACACCGCTGCGCGCCCATCACCTCGGCCAGCAGAAATGCGCCGGCATCGGTACGATGGGGCGGGATGCGCCCGAGGGAAGGGGGGATTTCGAAAAGTCCGTACGGGGGCATGGCATGTGTGACCGGCAGTCCACCCGTCATTATATAGTTGGGCAGCTTGACCAGGTCGTCATGTCCGATTTTGACCCCGCCGTGGTGGCTGAGCAGGATCGCGATCATGAGCGCGTTCTGCTCGCTGATGCTGGACCCCAATTTGGCGAGCACGCCCGTCGGCATCCCCAGGTCTGCGGCAATTGCATAGGCATGACGGGCGCGCGTGCCGCCGCCGGTTGTGATGAGGAGCTTGGTGGTCTTGCGCGCCTCGACCAGTTCATCCAGGATGGGCAAGAGCGCGGCGCGTCCCCGGTCGACGATGCTCTGCCCCCCGATCTTGACCACGACGAGGTCCGGCATGAGCCGGTAGATGCTTTCGGTCTCGGTGCCCGCCAGGAGGGCTTTGTCCATGAGCGACTCGCCCATCAGGCGCGATTTGATGTGCAGGCGTCCGCTTTTCTCTCGCTTTAGGCTCATTTAACCCTTTACTGCATCAAATCCGTCAGCCGCTGGATTAGTCCCTCGAGAACCTTCGGGATGTTCCCGGTAAAGAACTCGACGTCGTTGGTCCGCGAGCCCAGCCGCGCGACGATTTCGTACGCGTATACATCCCCGCTTTGCTCGCCCTCGCCCGATTGGAGGCGGAAGAAATTGGCTTGCTCCAGCGTGCGCCGCAATTGGATAATTTGGGCATCGTTCAGTTTCCGCGGCCTTTCGGGACCGTGCTTCTGCACACCCTGGGAATCGTAGGTGACACGTCCATCCGGATAGACGACCATCTCGCGTGAGCTGAATTCGATGCCACCGCTCTTGCGAAAGGCAATGAACGCGCCCTTGGGCAGTGCCAGTTTTTTTCTTTCCGGCGGTGGAGCGGGCTTTTGGTCAGAAGCAGCCGCAGGTTGATCCGGCTCCAGTTTTGGCTCGCGTTTTCCCGGCGGAAGATCCGCGAGCGGCAAATTCTCTTTTTTTGTCATTGTACCTGTACCGTTTCCATGCTCCTTAAGAGCTGCGCGTTGGCATCGGTGAACTCGGTCTCCGGCGCCACGAGCGTGATGTAAAAGACATTTTCCCTGGCGATCAAGATGTACTCGACCGCGTGGACGACGACGGGCAACGACGCGCGGCGCGGCTCGTCGATCGGCTGAACGACGTACGCGTATTCTTGCCGCATGGCTTTGGCGCCGCCGACCGTTGCCGGATCCGCGGACAAAAAGTGATAACCTATCAAAGCGCCATGCTGTGACACCCGGCGGTCCACGAGCTGCTGGAGGGTTGGCACGCTTTCAGGATCAATCCCGCGCGCTTGCACCGTCAAATTCGTCTTGTAAGCGGAATCGGTGCGCGGGTCCTCGACTTTGAGAAGCACATCCTGAAGCGAATCCGCGTTCCCCCAGGTTGCGGGGTACGCAATCTGAAATTTCGTTCCGGAATCCTGAAACACCTTCGTGCGACTCTCCACCTGTACCCGCAACAGCCAGCCGAGCGCCAGGGCGATCAGCACGACGATAGCTACTCCTACATCTTTGCGCAGCGTATAGAAAACATGCACGCGTTCCGCTTCGGCTGCCGTGGTCATCGCTGCCCCTCCACTACCGCCGGCTGCTCTAGAGTCAGCGCATGGGCGCGATTCATCAGTGCGACCAGGACAAGGAAGATCGCGATCGCGACGATCAACGCCAACGCCAGAGAGCGCCACGGCTCCACGGTCAACCCCGTGGCACTCACCTCGCTGATCAGCCACGTGAACAAGCCGTCCCCAACCGCCGCCAGGCTGACGCCGAGCGGCACATACCAGACCGGCTTGTGCTCGAACTTTGCCTGCGCCATGAAATATCCGACGATCCCACCCAACGACGCCTGCGCGAGCCCCGTCGTTACGACGTGGATCACGCCGGGGCCAAGCGAGACCCCCTGGTTGTCGACGATGTAATGCAAGTTCAGGAGAGTGGCAATGCCCAGACCGGCAACCGTCCCGTAGACGATACCATCCATCCTCTCGTCAAACTCATCCGTGGCATAGACCACCAATCGGACGGTATAGTATTTGATAGCTTCGAATATAAAGCCGGTCACCAGGATGGATGCCAGCAGGGAGGTGTACCAGTTAATCCCGGTCCAATCGCGCAGCCGGAATAAACTGTCCAGCAAGCGCAGTGCAATGACGTCGGTTAGAACCAGAGCCAGCAAAAAGACCGCCGCGACCTTCGTTTTGGGTTCCGGCTCCAACTGGTCCTCGCGGTAAAAGTAAATCAGCCATAATGCCGTCGGTATGATAGCCAGGATGACGCCGGCGACGATCAATGCGCCCGAATCCAGCTCGCCGAGGTTGTCGGCCAGCACCGCGACGACGGCGCTGAACACTCCCATCAAGACGATTTGCAGGACACCCGCGCGCCAATAGCCCATGTGCGGCTTGTTGACGTTGGCGAAATGCCTGTCGCAATAGACCCGACCGCCCAGCCGGTTGTAGGGAGGGGAAACGGGTTCATCACAGATACAGCAGTGGAAGGTCTGTTCCATGCAGTGTCCTTTTCCTCAGTCTAACGACCCGGTCTCAAGTTGGCATTCGCCGTAAACGGGCTGGTGGCGTTCGACGGTACCTTCAGCCCGTCGTCGGCGACGATGGGGCGAAAACCGCGTGCGATCACAATGACGCTATAGTTCTGCCCGCGCGGGATGGCAATGTCGCTCTTGTACAATCCACTCGCATCCGAGGTGCCCATCGCCAACACTTCACTGCGCGTGACGGAATCATCGGCCGCGGCATCGGTTGCGCTCTGGCCGGGTTTGAGCACAAAGAACTGTGCACCCGCAATGCCCCGTCCGGTATCGGCGTTCTTGACGACCCCCTGGATATAAACCAGGTCATTTGATGACGGTTTTTGGGGCACGGGGTCGCCGGTGGTGCAAGCCGTTAGATCGACGTCGTCGATAAAGAAAGAACTGACGTTATTCTTGGGATTTTCGGCGGCGAAGGCAAGTCGGACCGTCTTGCCGGCAAATTGAGAGAGATCGAAGTTGGCTTGCCTCCAGGTGTCGTCGCCCACACTGGATTTATTAGTCTCGATCACCGCCTGGACCTCACCCGCGCTATTCATGAGGACGGTAGAGAACTGGGCTTCTGCAGCGAGAAAGCCCAAAAGCCCGCTTGTCTCTTCGTGGATCAGCCGCCAGTAGGCAAGTTTCACGTTCGTGGCATTTGCCGGGATGCGGATTTCCTGGTAGATGACCTGGACCGGTTCCTTGTCGGTCCCGCCGAGCCATGCACTGCGAGAGCCGGTGTGCGGCAGTTCGGTATCGATGATGGCGGAATGGGCGGTGCTGACTTCGGTCCAGCCGGTATCGGGATTTTCGAAATTGCCATTGACGACGAGACCGGTGCAGCCCGCCGTATTCGTCTGCGGCGGAGGCGGCGCCGCCGGACCGCGTTGGGTGGTCGGAGCCGTTTGCGGTACCGGAGTGGTCCCTCCTCCGGTCACGTTGATTCCCACTTGCGAAAAAGCGTCGCGGACGGCATTGGCTTCCGTTGCCCCATATAATTCCGTCGCCGAGCGCACGGTCGCCCGCGCGGCGTCCTGAAAGTTCGAGTTGGGCGAAAGATATTGGGTCAAGGTGCGGTAATAAATCTGCTCCATCTTTTCTTTCCCGATCGCCCTGGCGACCAGGAACGCGGCGCGGTTCGGAATGCCGCTGTTGACATGCACTCCGCCGTTGTCGGCTTTACGACTCAGGGGCAAGTTCGCGTATTCGCTCATCTTCGACGGTTGTCCCACGCTGCTGAGTGGGTCGGAGGGGTTGTAGTTGCCCCCTGCCGAGGGGTCCTCTAGATTGCGGAGATAGGGTATGGGGAAAGGAGGTGATTTGACAATCGCTTCGCCGATGGTCCAATTGCCGCGATCGATCATCGCAGCGAAAATGTCGGAATAGGACTCGTTGAGCGCGCCGGACTGACCGGCATAAATCAGCCCCGCCGTGCCATCCGTCACGCCGTGGGTGAACTCGTGCCCGACGACGTCGAGACCGTACGAGAGCGGCTTCATGATGCGACCACCATCGCCGTAAATCATTTGCTGGCGCTGACCGATCCACGCGGCATTTTCCGCATCCTGCGGATCATTGCCATAGTGCACCGTAGAGATCATCGGACTGCCCTGACCGTCAATCCCGTCGCGTTTGAAGGTATTAAAATAATAGTCGTATACCTTGCCGGCGCCGTCATGTGCCGCCTGCGCAATGGCATCCGACTTGGCTCGCTCCCCCTCTTCGATGACGATTCGACCCGGCACACTCGCCCGGTTGTCCGCCGAGAAGGTGCGCCGCTGTTTGATGTGCTCTGCGCTGTCGAACCGATACACGACAGCGGGCCTCCCCGCGTTGACAAAATACGTCCACTGCCCGAGGGGCGAATCCGTCATGATGATGACGTTCCACGTCAACGTCGCTTTACCGCTCCCATCCACATAGACCATCAATTGGGTCTGGTCGGTAAGCACCTCGACGGTGACCCGCGCCCGTTCGTCCTCATCCAACTGCACCTGCAAGAGATCATCTAAAGCAGCGCGCTCGGCCTCTTCCCGGCTGATGCTCGCGCGGGTCGCCACGTCAATCGCGGGTGAAAACTGTCCGTTGACCGTCGTGACTTGCTCTTTACTATTTAGGTGGACGATCAATTGTTTGCCAAAGACGGGGATGCCGTGGTAGGTCTGTGCCAGGCGGACATGCGCGTACTGCAATTGGAGGTCCGGCTCGACGCGGACCGGTTTCAATTCGTCAGCCGCGCTGGTGAGCCGGAAAAGCCCGCGGTTTTCGTCCAGAAAACCCCGGGCGATCGCAACTGGGTTGCCCCGCTCGGCGGCACTGGGAGAATAGGGGAGCGAGGATGCCGAGTCCGCGGCAGAGAGGAAATCCGGGATGCCGGTGACGTCATTCCAGTGTGCCTCGAGCGGGCCTGCCGCGCGAGACTGGAGTTGGGCGAACATCGCATGCGGTCCGGTCTCTGCATATCGGGCGAGGGTGCTGCCGCCCAGCAGCGCCAGCCCCAAAACAACCAGCCAGATCGAGCACCGTCGAATGAGATTTGCAGGTCGAATTTTCATTGACTCTCCACGCCGGCAACTCACGCGAGAGGACGAGGCGCAT
>JBLMXX010000407.1:0-4157 GCA_050257995.1 Acidobacteriota bacterium
TGACCGACCAGAAGGATGCCGACTATGCGGCGCTGCAACCGGCATACCGCACAGTCATTCTAACCAATTTGGATGGCAGTGGCTATCTGCGGGGTGACTGGGCAAACATCCGGAGCGAAACAGGGGCTCCGGCTTACTCGCCGGACAACACGTTCCTGTATGGTCGAAGCGATGATCGCTTTGAACAGGTGATGGCCTATTATTGGGTCACGGAAGCCCAAAAGTATATCCAGAGTCTAGGTTTCGGCGCGGCGCGGCGACCGATCAACAAAGAGTCGCAAGATATTCGCATCAATCAACTCGGGATCGACAACTCGTACTCGTGGGACAAGCACGACGTTCTCCGCTTTGGCAAAGGCGGTGTGGACGATGCCGAGGATGCAGAGGTGATCTTGCACGAGTACGGTCACGCCATGATGGACTCGATGATGGTTCCCTTTGGATACGGAACGTCGATCGAAGCCGGTTCCATCGGCGAAGGATTTGCCGATTATTGGGCCGTTACGGTTTCGAATGTGATTGCTCCCACGCCCGATCCCGCCTGTGTCGCCGATTGGGATTCCGTCGAATACACCACGAAGGTGCCTCACTGCTTGCGCCGCGTCGACGGAGACTTGCACTATCCGGCGGACCTGAATGGACGCGTGCATCACGATGGACAGATCTGGTCACGCGCATTGTGGGACATCCGCAACCAACTCGGCAACGTCAAAGCCGATACGATCATACTGGAAGGGATCTTCGGCTTTGCCCCGGACACCACCATGCCCGCCGCGGCGAGGTCCACGGTCGCTGCAGCCCAAAACCTTTACGGTAACGCAGAAGCCAACGTGGTCAAGGCCGCTTTTGTGGCGCGCGGTATTCTCCCATAGTTGAGCGCAAAATTAATCGCCCGCCTGATTTTCACAGGCGGGCGATTTGATTTCCATTCCACTCTATTTGGCGCGTTCGATTAGGTATGCCCGCGCTGCCTCCGCCAGCAACGCGGCGCCGGTCGGTAACACGGCTTCGTCAATATCAAAATTGGGATTGTGATGAGGACGCTGCCGGTCATCCTTTTTCGCGCCGAGGTAAAAGAACGCGCCCGGTTTGGCTTGCGCCATATAGCTGAAATCCTCCGCCCCCATTTGCATGGTCGCGTCTTTGACTCTTTCCGCCCCGATGAGATTTGTCGCCATCTGCCGCACGAACTCTGCCATCCCGGGATCGTTCACCGTTGCGGGATAGCCGTTCAGGATCGTGAGTTTGTAATCGCCGCCCCAGGCGCGTGCCACGGCAAATGCCTTTTCCAATTCGGCAGGCAGGAACGCGCGGACCTCGGGATCGAAACTTCGGATCGTCCCGCTGAGACTCACCGATTCGGGGATAATGTTCATTGCCGTCCCGGCGTTGATCGTGCAGACGGAAATCAAGCCCTGCTTCGTGGGATCCATCCGTCGAGACACGATGCCGTGAATCGCGTTGATGACCTGCGCCGACAGCCAGATGGGGTCGATCGTTTCGTGTGGATACGCCCCGTGACCGCCGCGTCCTATTACCTCTCCCTCAAATCCATCCACTGCCGCCATCAAAGGACCCGGGCGAACGAATACCTGATTGCTCGGCAGGGTACTGATGACGTGCAGACCGACGACGGCATCCACGTCGTTCAAAGCACCCTCCTCGACCATCAGTTTCCCGCCGCTTTTCTCTTCCTTCCCCGCATTTTCCTCTGCAGGCTGAAAGAGCAGTTTCACCGTGCCTTTCAAACGCCCGTGCTTGAAATCCTCGCCGAGGATCATCGCCGCGCCGAGGAGACAGGCGGTGTGCGCATCGTGACCGCAGGCGTGCATGACACCGCTGTTCTCGGACTTGTACTCGACCTCGTTGGCTTCCAGGATCGGCAGTGCATCCATGTCGGCCCGCAGGGCAAAGTGCGGCTCGCCTTCGCCGAGATATGCCACTACGCCCGTTTTCGCGACGCCGGTCTCATACTCGATGCCGAGATCGTGCAGCGTCTCCGCCACTCGCTGCGCCGTCCGCACCTCCCGAAAAGAGAGTTCGGGATGCATGTGCAAGTCGCGGCGGATAGCCACCAGTTTGTCTTTCAGTGCATTCGCGCGGTCAAGGTAGGACATTGAGACTCCTTAGTTCATATACCGTAATGCGTATTCCGTACTTTGTTTAACGCTTTTTTACTTGCGAGCGACGAGATTGTATCATAACCGAATGACGACAGCAAGTTCAATAAATATGACATCGTTGGCGCGTGTTCAGCACGTCATATCCACCGCCCATGCGGAATTGAGCTCCGGGCTGCTTTGTGCACCGGCATTTTGAATTTCAGAGTACCCCTCTTGACTAATTGAACATACTGCGCATATATTCGCACAGCACTCTGGCGACCAAGCATTGGCAGGTAAACCGGATTGGTATTGAGACATGAACGCTCTTCCCTCTGGCACCGTAACTTTTCTGTTCACCGATATCGAAGGTAGCACGGCGTTGGCACAGCAGTATCCTGACGCTGTGCCGGCCCTCCTGGCGCGCCATCAGACCCTCGTGCGCGAGGCGGTCGAGAGGCATCAGGGTCATGTCTTTCAAATCATCGGCGATGCCATCTGTGCTGCTTTTCGTACCGCACCCGATGCGCTCAATGCCGCGGTGGAGGCGCAGCGCGCGCTGCTCCGGGAAACATGGTCGCCAGCCGCGATCCGGGTCCGCATGGGCATCCACACTGGCATCGCCCAAGCCGGCACGGTGGATGTCATCACCGGGGGCTACAGCGGCTATTCCACGTTGGCGCGTGTTCAGCGCGTCATGGCCACCGCCCACGCGGAACAGATTCTTCTCTCCAATACCACTGCAGAACTGCTGCGGGGAGAACTGCCCGCCGGCATCGCCATGCGTGACCTGGGCGAACATCGCCTGAAAGGCATTCTCAATCCCGAACGACTGTGGCAAGTGATCGCACCGGATTTGCCCCAGGACTTTGCCCCGCTGCAAACCCTCAACGCCATTCCGAACAATTTGCCGATCCAGTTGACGAGTTTCGTTGGGCGCGAAAAGGAAATCGTCCAACTCAAGCACCAACTCACCACAACACGCTTGTTGACGCTCACCGGTTCAGGGGGAACGGGCAAGACCCGACTGTCCCTTCAAGTGGCGGCAGAAGTGTTGGACACGTTCAAAGACGGCGTGTGGTTTGTCGAACTGGCGCCGGTTGCCGACCCGGCATTGTTGCCGCAGACGGTTGCTTTCGCGCTCGGCGTGCCGGAGCAGCCCGGGCGCGCGATCCTCGACCTGCTGATCGATCATGTGCGCGCAAAGCAGTTGCTTTTGATCCTCGACAACTGCGAGCACTTGATCGACGCGTGTGCAAAGCTGGTGGACAAATTGCTGCGCGCCGCCCCCGACCTGAAAATCGTGACCAGCAGTCGGGAGGACTTGGGGATTGCCGGGGAAACGGTCCACCGCGTGCCCTCCCTTTCTGTGTTCGAGCCGGGTCAAGCGCCGACTCTGGACGCGATCCTGCATAGCGAGTGTGTCCGGCTCTTCCTCGAACGCGCCTCCGCCGTGCAATCCAGTTTCCAGTTGACCGAAAAGAACGCCCCGTCGATCGCCCAGATTTGCCGTCGGTTGGATGGCATTCCTCTCGCCGTTGAACTCGCGGCGGCGCGGGTCAAAGTGTTTTCGCCGGAACAAATCGCGTCGCGGCTCGACAATCGCTTTGGGCTGTTGACGGGTGGCAGCCGGACCGCTCTCCCCCGCCAACAAACCCTGCGCGCATTGATCGATTGGAGCTACGATTTGCTGAGCGAGCCGGAAAAGACTCTCTTGCGGCGGCTGGCCGTCTTTAGCAGTGGCTGGACCTTCGAGGCGGCGGAAGCCGTTTGCGCGGGCGAGGGAATTGAGCAAGCGAACGTTTTGGATTTGCTCAGCCACCTCGTCGACAAATCGCTCGTGGTGGTTGAAGAATCGGATGCGGAGGGCGCCCGTTACCGCTTGCTAGAAACGATTCGGCAGTATGCCCGTGACAAGTTGCTCGAGTCGGGCGAGTCCGTCCGCGTCCGTGATCGTCATCTCGCGTTTTACCTGGAGTTTGCCGAACACAATGAACCGAACCTTTTCATTCCGGACGAGATCGAATGGCTGGATCGCCGGGAACCCGAACAAGA
>JBLMXX010000408.1:0-5203 GCA_050257995.1 Acidobacteriota bacterium
TCATCTATGGTATGTCTGTGATCCTCGTTATTGCGTTCCTTTTGTTGTTCGCGCCGCGATGATGAAAAACCCTATCGTCCAGATTTGCAATTCAAGCCAAAAAGAAACCCTCTGCTTGATGCGTTCGGGCAGAGGGCTTCAAGTTCAATTCGAATCTCACTTGTGACAAACCGTGCAGGATGGATCAAGCCGGCCGGTGTGAGTGGCAGGCAGTGGCGGTTGTGTCTGCGTCGCGTGACATGTCAGGCACGTCGTCCGTCCGATGTGGCTCGCGGGCTGGGGCATGGCACCCGCATCGATAAATTCATTCGGGTCAGGAATGTGACATCCCGCCATGCAGTCCTCTTCCTCTGCCGGGATGACGGTAGCATCCGGCACGGCAGGGACGGCCGGACTGGTGGGTGACCCGGACTCGGATGAAACAGTAGATGCGCCCGGCACCGCCGAGGTCGGCGGTGCAAGCGTGGCGTGCGCGGGTGCGGCACTATTTCGCTCCGGCGCATCGACCGGTCGAGACACACACGCTCCGAGGGCAATGGTAAGAATCAAAAGCAAAAGCAGTCCATATGGCTTCTTTGCAGTCATCCTTTTTCCTCCTTTGGAAAATCGGCTCGCTCTTGGGCGGGATCGCCTTTGATCTATTCTCGTTCTATTATATTGTGAAAGTAGCGAAATGCCAAAGAATCATGTTCTATTGATGAAAGGGCAAAACGCGTTTGACACGCGGCGAGAAAATACATTATAATCCCCCCAGTCTTGGATAAACAGACCTTGCCGTGAAGAGTGCGGCAAAATCGCCGTGGGTGCATTGCCTCCCGATGGATTTCCTCGCGCGCGTGTAACCAGGTGCGTGAGAACAGGGCAGGAATGGGATGAAGGTTGGAATTGGAATTCCTACTGTGATGCTGCTGTCACTGATTCAATCAACTCGCTACGTCGATTTGGAGCTTGAACGCATCGGGTTTCAGTTATTCAATCATATAACCACGCCATCTCGAATAGGCAGACCATTCCATTGGTCTGCCTATTCGTTAGGCGTTGCTGGGTTCAACTGGGTAGGTCTAGGATTCCAACAAATATGAAATGCCCGAATTGTTCTTTTGAAAATTCGCAAGATGCCAAGTATTGCCAGAACTGTGGACAGCCGCTTGTTCGCGCCTGCCCGAATTGCAGGACACCCAATACTGCGGATGCCAAGTTTTGCAAGAATTGTGGGTTCAATCTTGCCAATACCTCAGCACCTATCGCAAGCAGCGCGTTGACGGCATTGCGACAAGCTACCCCTGATGCACTCCAACAAAAGATTCAGCTTGCAAAATCTCGCATAATAGGCGAGCGCAAACTCATAACCGTTCTCTTTACCGACATCGTTGGATCGACTGCAATGGCCGAGAAACTGGACCCGGAGGAATGGGGCAAGATCATCTCAGGCGCGCACAGGCGTGTGAGCCAGGTGGTCTATCGCTATGAAGGTACGATCGCACAATTGCTAGGCGATGGAGTCTTGGCATTTTTCGGCGCCCCAATCACTCATGAAGATGATCCACGGCGTGCAATTAATGCGGCGCTCGATATTCAGGATTCGATTGCCGAATACCGTCGTTCACTGAGTGCTGAAAAATTGGTCGAGAGCTTTGAAATGCGGGTAGGTTTGAATACCGGCTTGGTCATTGTCGGCAACATCGGCGGCGATTTGCACATGGAATATCTGGCGATCGGTGATACGGTGAACCTCGCCGCGCGAATACAGGATGCCGCTGAGCCGAACACGGTTTTGATTACCGAGAACACCCATCGTCTCGCCGCGACGCTTTTCGAATTCCAAGACCGCGGCACGATCGAGGTCAAGGGGAAAGCCGAGCCAATCCACGTCTATCGTGTGATCCACGAGCGCAAAGACGCTGTCCCGACCCGCGGTATTGCGGGATTGTCATCGCCGATGGTCGGACGCGCGCGCGAACTTTCGACTTTGATGCAATCCATTGCTGATGTGAGTGCGGGACAAGGTTCGATCATATCGATCATTGGTGAAGCGGGTTTGGGCAAATCCCGGCTGGTGGCAGAGTGGCGCGCGGCCGCGCTCAAAGAAACACGTAATTCACCGCTGCGTTGGATCATGGGGCGGTGTTTGTCTTATGGTTCTTCAATGGCGTTTCATCTGGGTGTGAGTGTGCTCCGTGGCGCTATCGGTACAAGTGCAGACTCATCAGAATCTGAAACGCGCGCTGCTTTGTGGCATACGACAGAAAAGCTCTTTGGCTCTGAGATGAAAGACATTTATCCTTATCTCGGTTATTTGCTTGGAGTCCAATTAGAACCGGAAATGGCTGCGGAGGTCAAGCACGTTGAAGGCGCGGCTTTGAAAGCCATGTATAGCGCAGCAACCAAACGCCTTTTGTTAGCCATGGCTCAAGCCACGCCAACGATCATTGTTTGCGAAGATATACATTGGGCAGATGTTTCGTCGGTGGAATTAGCTTTACAGGTGTTACCCATCAACGCCGAAGCGCCGCTGGTGACCGTCTTTGTGACCCGCCCCGATACAGAGTCGCCCGGTTGGAAAATGGTCACGCAGGCAGATACAGTGGCGGGCGTTGGGGCGATTCGACTGTATCTTGCACCGTTGGCAGAAAGCGATAGCAAGAAGCTCGTCAGCAATTTGCTAGGAATCGAATCGCTGCCGGAAAGCATCCGCCAACCGATTTTGACCAAGGCAGAAGGCAACCCGTTTTTTGTCGAAGAAGTCATTCGGATGATGATTGATCAACATGGACTGGTCCGCCAAAATAGCCATTGGGAGACGACGCGCGATTTCCAGGAGATCAAAATCCCGGACACTTTACAGGGCGTCCTGGCGGCGCGAATTGACCGTTTGCCTGAAGTGGTTAAACGAACGCTGCAAATCGCTTCGGTCATTGGACGCGCTTTCGAAGTAGAGCTGCTTGCCCAAGTCGTGGGCAAAGAAGAAAATGCTGTGTTGCCCCGTACCCTGGAAACGCTTGAATCTGCCAGCTTGATCCGTCAAGTGGAGGACGCGGCAACCGAGAAATATTATTTTCGGCACGCGCTGGTGCAGGATTCGGCGTACGAATCGCTGCTCAAGCAAGATCGGAAGCAGTTGCATCTAGCCATTGGGCAAGCGATTGAGCGTATTCACGCTGACCGTCTCGACGAGTTTGCGGTCCTCTTGTCGACGCATTACGCGAATGCGGCGGACGCGGCAAAAACATTCGAATACGCGACGCGAGCTGGCGACGCTTCCACCCGGTTGTATGCTTATGCGGAGGCGCGGGTGCATTATGCCGCTGCCCTCGATGCACTAACCCACATGCCCGATTCCGAAGATAACCGTCGCCATCGTGTAGACGTAATGGTGAGCCTCGTCAAAGTATCCTATGCCTCGGACAGTCCCGAAAAGAACTTGGAGCGCCTGAAGCAAGTCGAGCCGATGGCAAATGCATTGCCTGATCCGAATGGGAAACCCGGAGGTGACCGATTGCGTTTAGCGCGCATCCATTATCTGCTGGGCCGGATGCACTATCTCACCAACCGGCCGCGTGAAGCGATTGGCTATTATATGCAAGTGCTGCCCGTGGCAACTGAACTCGGCGACGTGGAACTCATCGCGATTCCTTCCAGTATGTTGGGGCGGGTGGCATTAACACAAGGGCAATTTGGCAAAGCAACGGCATTGCTATCGCAAGCCGTGGAACCGTTGGAAAAGACCGGCGACTCACAAGAATTGGCGATTAATATCGGATATCTCGGTCTTGCACTTGCCCAGCAAGGTCAGTACAAGGCTGGATTGTCTGAAGGACAACGGAGCCGCGTACTTGCAGAGGAATCGAAGAATCTGACCAGTATGGCGCTGAGTCATCTCTTTCTTTGTGAGTCCTATCTAGTCGGAGGAGACTGGGCGCAAGTCGTGGAGGAGTGTCGCGCGACCTTAAAAGTGACCGAACAATCCGGGGATCGAATGACGGCGTATGTTGCACTTGGGTTCCAAGCCTGGGCAGAGAGTCGCCTGGGGCATCACGAAAAGGCCGGCGAGATCTTCTCAAAGTGGGAAGCATTAGCGGCAAATCTCGGCGGTCGCCTTATCGTAGCAGATTGGTTCGCTGCCGTCAAAGCGGAAATCGCATTCAACGCGGGTCGCATTGAAGAGGCGCTGACGCTTGCAGAGCGTGCCGTAACGCTTGCCAAATCCGTCAACGGTTTGTACGGCGAAGGCATGGCGCAGCGAGTGTGGGGACAAGCACTGGCCGCATCTGATCCAAATCAATGGAGTAATGCCCAGCCACACCTCACCGCGAGTGTGCAAGCCCTTGAGGCAGGCGATGCACGGCTCGAAGCGGCACGCACGCATGTTGTCTGGGGCAAGCTACTGCGCGACCGCCAAGATCATGCGGCCGCGCGCGAGCATTTCGTTAAAGGCATGGCGCAATTCGAGAAATCAGAATTGGCAGAAGAATTAGAACGGACACGCAGTTTGATCGATTCGTTGCATGAAGATAGGAGAAGAATCGAATGACCGAGTCTACAACGACCATCGACCCAAAATCAATTCCAGCCTCCGGCAATCGACTTTATCAAAAGTTTGATCTTGAAGAAGATCGCACGCGTGTCTCGTCACATTACGAGCAAGACCCGGAATTCTTTTACATTCTAACCGGCGGAGGATGGCACACTTACTCTTGCTCATTGTGCGCCGATACAGGGAACATGACCGAGGCGCAGGAGAAAAAACTCGATCTCCTCGCAGAGCGCATGGAACTCAAGCCGGGAATGTACATCCTAGACGTCGGCTGCGGGTGGGGTGGACCGCTGGTTTACTTGTGCAAAAAGTACAACGTACGCGGACTGGGCATTGCGGTCACCGCAAAGCAAATCGTCGAAGCGCAAAAGCGCGCGGCCGCGTACGGCGTGGAGGCTCAATTTCAAGTTATGCACTGGAAAACCTTGCCCGACGTGGAAACCTTCGATGTCGTCTACAGCGATGAGACAATCGTTCATTTCCAAGACCTGGGCGGCTTTTTTGCCAAATGTCATACGGTACTCAAATCCGGGCATCTGATGGTCCATAAAGAACTGCATCTGACGCATTCCAGTTACGGCGAGCTGGGGCGGATGAGCGAGTACGTCAACGAGATCTATGCATATACCGGCAATTACATCCCCCTGTATCAAGAACTTGAACTGTTGG
>JBLMXX010000409.1:0-11397 GCA_050257995.1 Acidobacteriota bacterium
CGAAATTCGCTGAAACGCGGTCGAAGGCCTCCTCGATCTTGTGTAAGAGCGTTAGCCGGGCAAGATAGGCTTCCTGTCTAGCCCGGTCGGCTGCAGCCGTCTCTTCCTCCAGTGGTATACTGACCGTCGCGGCCCACAACAGAACACGGAAGAATGGGCGTCTCTGCACGATGGCGTTGGCAATTTCACGGCGCGGGAAACGGCTGTCGCGAATCGTCGGCACGCCGTTGAGGATGACGAGTCCTTTTACTTTGCTCAACGTGGCGAGAATCCGATGATTTCTCACCAGTCCGTCCATGAGCTCCTGCGGACATGCGGGATCGTATTGCCGGTTAAAGGCTTGGATGACTTGATTAAGCGAAAATCCCAGTGCCGCCGATACAAGCCCTCCCGATTGGCTCTGAGCGATGAGATAGATATCTTTCAGTCCCTGAGAGTGTAACCTTTCTATCGTTCCCAGGATTTGTCGGATGTGAGGAGTTTCGAACAGGTCAAACTCCGACTCGCCGTTCCTCTCTTGCCACCAATAGGGTGCTTCATCGCAGTTCACCATAACCACCAGATTATCGGAACCCCACGCGCGCCGCACCTGGTCTATCTCCGCCTGAATGAGTCGCGTCGTATCAATCCGCGGCAAGATGATAAATGTGGCTTTTTCGGGATCTAAAGAGTCTGCCGACTGGAAAACAGCATAGGCAGAGTCGTTTTCGGGACGCCTCTGCCAAAGCATCGGCGAAGGTTCACCGCTGTCGGTGAATCTTATTCTGGGGAGGGGACTGGGGTGATGGCGCCACATAAGCTTGATCATTGTGCCCGGTATGAGTTTCGTCGCAAAGTTAATCGTGCCGCTGGCGGCCGTCTCCGTACCGGGGCGATTGGGCACCGGGTATTTACGTGGTATGAAAAGAGTAGCCGGCTCCGTTGACGGTATGGATGTAGCAGGGTCGAGTGGGGTCCGGCTCTATCTTGCGCCGCAGGCGATAGATCACGTTCTTGAGGAGGACCCTTTCGTCATGGCCCGCATATCCCCAGACACGATCCACTATAAAGTCGGTATCCAGCACTTGACCCGCATGGTTCATCAAAAGATGGAGTACCCTGAATTCGAGATTGGTCAATTTGAGCGGTGGGCGTGCGCCGGTGACCAACTCCCGGCGAGACGAGTCTAATTTGAATAGACCCGCTTCGACGTTCCCCAGGATCGCCGTGCCCCCAAGCAAGGACCGGCGCAGCCACGCACGCATTTTGGCAAGGAATAGACGGGGATTGATGGGCGTGGACAGACAGTCGTCCACTCCGGCTTTGTATGCCTCCAAGATGGACTTTTCATCGCTGCCCTGTCCCAACCATAAGATCGGGTTAATGTACATGCTGCGCAATCGCGTGCAGAGGGCATTGACGTCCGTCCGAAAATCGCGACTCGCGATCACAATGACATCGAAAGCCCGATTTTCCAGCGAGTCCAACTCTTTCGTTTGCAGGTCGAGAGAGACAACCTCCAGTCCAATTTGCCGCAAGAGAGCGGCCCAAATTCCACCCTCTTCGGTATCATCATGGATCAGCAACGTCCTCTTGTTCATAGCTTGCATTTCGGAATCCCAACGTCAGCAGGACCGCAAAGCGCTAGAAATCTGCATCGATATTCTAAATAAAAGACCCAAAGCCGAGTCTAAAAAATACACCCCTGTGCATGCATCATAACAATACTCCCATATTCGGTCGAAAAAAAGCCTGTCAGGGTTTCCCGCGACAGGCAATTCAGACCAGCTACTGACCTAAAGGGACCGCAATTGGCCCGGATCGATATTTCCACCGCTAACGATCACACCCACTCTCCGTGCGCCGGCTGGAATCCGGTTTTGCATCACGGCTGCGACCGGCACGGCTCCGGTCGGCTCGACGACGATTTTCATCCGGAGCAGCAGAAACCGTACCGCGTCCAGGATTTCTGCATCGTTCACCAGCACGACGTCGTCCACCAATTGCCGCATGATCGCAAACGTAAGCGTGCCCACCGACGTCGTGCGAATCCCGTCGGCGATCGTCGCGGGCGGCGGGATGGTGATGATGCGCCCTTCGCGCAGGGAGCGCCGTGCGTCGTCCGCGCCCTCTGCCTCGACTCCATACACCGCGATGTCCGGTCGCAGCGCCTTCGCCGCGATGGCGCAACCGCTGATCAGCCCGCCTCCGCCGATCGGCGTGACGACCGCGTCGAGAGCGGGCACGTCTTCGACCAGTTCCAATGCGGCGGTGCCTTGACCCGCGATAATGTCGCGGTCGTTAAAGGGCGGCACCAGGGTCAACCCGCGTTCCTCGGCCAGCCGTCGCGCAATTTCCTCGCGGCTGGACGTTTGCCGGTTGTTCAGCACGATCTCGGCGCCATAGCCGCGGGTGGCGTCCACTTTTACCGGCGGCGCATCGTCGGGCATGACGATGACGGCGGGAATGCCGAGGAGGTGCGCTGCCAGCGCGACCCCTTGGGCGTGGTTGCCGGAGGAGAACGCCACGACACCGCGCGCCTTGTCCGCATCACTCAACCGGCTCAGGCGATTATAGGCCCCGCGAAATTTAAAAGCCCCACCGCGCTGGAGGTTCTCGCACTTTACAAATATCTCCCGCCCGGTCAGGGCATTCAAGGTGCGCGAGGTCAGCACCGGCGTGCGAGCGGCGACCCCTTTCAAGCGTTCTGCAGCCGCTCTCACGTCGGCAAAGGAGACGGGAAGCGATTCTGTGGTCATGGTTTCCTCAAGCAACAGGATCTTACAAGATCTTTTCGCCGGCATCCACGGCTTTGAAATTCTCTTCGGCAATCTCGGCGCGCTGTCCAAAACGGATCGCATCCCGAAACGCATCGAGCGGGTACAAGCCCGCATCCCGCACGACCGCTGCGGTTGCCGCCACCGCGAGCGATTTGCGATTGACGGGCGCCCGGTTCAGCTTGAACACGATTTTCCTGGCGCGGGTTTCGACATGCTCCGCCAACTCGGGCACCACGTAGACGGACTGGGTCTCGTCCATCGCCTGGAGCTGTCGCGGCACCTGGGACAACCCCTCCGCTGTGAGAATCACGAGAATGTCCGGCTGCGGAATTCCGGTGTAGTAAATCTCCTCGCGACTCAATATCACTTCCGAGACGGAATAGCCGCTCATGACCGTCGTCGGATAGTCGTCTCGCTGGGTCGCCCACAGCCCGCTGTACATTCCACCCAACGCGAGCGTGCTCGCCGTCGACTTGACTTTGCCTCCCGCCGCACCCGCCAGGAGGATGCGGATCGTCCGGCTCAACCCGCTCTCATATCGCTTTTCCACCGGTTGCGGCGGAAGCACGGGTTTCCCTCGCAGGTCCGCCCCCTGGTCCCGGTACGCTTGCGCCAGTTCCGGGTTTGCCCGTCGCTGCAAAACTCCGGAAGGCAAGCCCAATCCTTGCATTGTTTCCAGCAATTCCGTTTTAGAGAACTGATTGCTCGGAACATAATAGGCGGTGCATAATTCCCAGATGTCCAGCAGGGCAAAGCCGGGAGTCTGGATCGCCTCTGCAATTCGCTCGGGCAAGTCCTTGTCGAACGAGGTGCCCCGGTAGACCAACGCGGCGCCGTTGACCGCGACCGTCGCGCAAATATCGAGGGGTCGCTCAAGGTTGCCGCCGCGCGTCGTCGCCGTGATCCCGCCGTGAGGGGTCGTCACGGAATGCTCACCCCCCGTCATTCCAAAGTTCAGGTTATTGAACACCAGCACGGTGATGCCAATATTGCGCCGGGCGGCGCTGAGCAGATGATGGCCGCCGATCCCCGCCCCGCCATCGCCCATGAGGACGACAACCTTTAATTCCGGATTCGCCAGCTTGATACCGGTGGCATACGTCACGGCGCGCCCGTGCAAGCCGTGGAACGCATGCACGTCGAAATATTGGTCGCTCATCCCGACGCACCCGATGTCCGTGACGACGACCGTCTTGAGCGGATCGAGCTGCAGTTTCACGAGCGCCGCATTCAGGTGATCGTTCACCAAAGCATGCCCGCAGCCGGGGCAAAAGGGATAACGCGCCCGTTCCATATTGCGATAGGTCGTGATCTCCTGGATCATCTCAATTCCTCTTTAATTTCATCGGGGGTGATCAGTTCGCCGTCCACCCGGTTGACGCCGACGACCTCGGGTCGGGGGGACATGGACAGCGCCACGCGTTCGACCTCTAGGAGGTATTGGCCGAAATTCAACTCGGGGACGACCACCCGCGTCATCCCTTGCAGGGCGTGACACAGCGCTCGCTCCGGCACGGGCCACAACGATTGAATAGCGAGCTGCGACACCGCTTTGCCCTCTGCGCGCGCCGCGTGGACGGCTTGCCGGGCAGAGCGCGCCGTGACCCCATAACTCACGACGAGCGTGGTTGCCCCTTCCTGCAGGTCCGCGTTCGCCAGTTCGAGCTCGTCGCGGTGCGCCTCGATTTTTTCATATAGGTGGCGGCTCGTCTTGTTCACACTGGCCGTCCTTTTGGTGATGATGCCGCGCTCATCGTGCATCGATCCGGTGAACCGGACCAGGTGCTCACCGCCGAGCGGCGCAAAGGCAGGAATATCGGCTAGTTTGTGCGTATGATAAGGGACAAACGGCGTCCCGGATGGCGCTGGCGTGCGGTTGACGATCTGCCTTTTCTCGAACGCACCCGTCTCGACTGTCTGCTGGGCGCTCGCCGTTTCCTTGTCCGTCGCCAGGAAAACCGGCGTGCGGAATCGTTCGGCGAGATTGAATGCCTCCTGGGTCAGGTTAAAACACTCGACCGCGTTCGTCGGGCAGAGGGCAATCACCGGGAATCCCCCGCTGGTCCCCCAGCGCAGGAACTGCACGTCCCCTTGCGAGACGGTGGTCGCGCCGCCCGTCGCAGGACCCAGCCGCATGACATCCACGATGACGAGCGGGACCTCACCCATGATCGCCAGCCCGATGTTCTCGGAATACAGGGAGAGACCGGGACCGCTGGTCGCCGTCATGGCTTTGGCGCCCGTCATGGCCGCGCCGATGCACATTCCCAAACTCGCGATCTCATCTTCACCCTGGATACCGACTCCGCCCACTTTGGGCAGTTCGCGCAGCATCCGGAGGAGAATGGGAGTCGCCGGCGTGATGGGATAGCCGGCAAAAAAGTTGCAGCCGGCCGCCAATGCTCCGCGTGCAATCGCCTCCGCTCCGTCTATAAACTCACGCATTTCAAACTCCATTCATTACGTTTTACGTTTCACGCTTTACGTTTTACTCCTGCCTTTTCATTCTATCCCGTTCGATGGATTTCCCCAAATTGATTGGCACGCGCATCCGTGCTATACTTTCCCATATTGCAAGTCGGCAGTGCGTAATCTGCAATTCCAGGAGGTCGCTATGTGGCGCGGGGAAAAAGTCGAACTCGGTCCGGTCCAGCGCGAGTATCTGCCCCGGTACGTCGAGTGGTTTAATGATTGGGAGATGGCCCAGTTCCTCATGACCGGCATTCCACTCCCGCAAACTCTGGATAGTGAAACCGCGTGGTTCGAATCCCGCAGCAAGGATCCGAGCAACATCGTCTTTGCCATTCTGGCATTGCCGGAAAAGAACCTGATCGGCAACTGCGGTCTGCACAAACTGGATTTCAAGAACCGCTCGGCATTGTTTGGCATATTTATCGGCGACAAGAATTACTGGAGCAAGGGATATGGCACAGATGCCGTGCGGACGATCGTGCGGTATGCGTTCGAGCAGTTGGGGCTAAACCGTGTGGAACTCGAGGTCTATGATTTCAACCCGCGCGCGGTCCGCGCATACGAAAAAGCCGGGTTTCGCCGCGACGGGGTGCGCCGCCAGGCGCTCTACCGCGACGGTCGGTTCCACGACGTTTATCTCATGGGAATCTTGCGCGAGGAATGGGACCGATTAAAATAAAGTTAACGCACGAGCGCGCGGGGAAATTCTCAGGTCGGCTCTTGCGCTGGTACGCGACGCACAAGCGTGACCTCCCCTGGCGGCATGATGCGCACGACCCCTATCGGGTGTGGATCTCGGAGACGCTGCTCCAGCAGACCCAGGTGACGACGGTCATACCATACTACGAGCGCTTTCTGGCGCGTTTTCCGACCGTGCAGGCGCTCGCCGCCGCTCCGCTCGACGCGGTCCTCAAGACCTGGGAGGGTGCGGGCTATTATGCCCGGGCGCGTAATCTCCACCGGGCGGCTCTAGAAATCGTCACGCGATTCGGCGGTCGGCTGCCCGACACCGTGCATGAACTGGAGAGTCTTCCCGGCATCGGTCGCTATACTGCTGGCGCTGTCGCCAGCATCGCGTTCAATCGCGACGCGCCCCTCCTCGACGGCAATGTCCTTCGCGTCCTCTGCCGCTATTTCAACATCTCCGGAGATCCCAAGTCACCCGCCACTGTGAATTTGCTCTGGCAAGTGGCGGCGCGGCTGGTGCCACCGGGTCATGCCGGGGACTATAACCAGGCGCTTATGGACCTGGGCGCCACGGTTTGCACGCCCCGGCATCCGGCGTGCCCAGTCTGCCCGCTCAAGCGCGGCTGCGCCGCGCGGCGCCTCGGCATACAGGAGCAGTTGCCGGCGCGGCGCAAACGGAGAGTCCTGCCGCACCATCAAGTCGCGGTGGGGGTCATCTGGAAGGGAAGCAAGATCCTGATCGCCCAACGCTTTGCGCGCGACCTGCTTGGCGGACTGTGGGAATTTCCGGGTGGGCATCTAGAGCCGGGAGAATCGCTCAAGCAATGCGCCCGACGCGAGATCTACGAGGAATTGAGGATTGAGGTTAGAGTTGGAAAGGAATTCGCCGTCGTCGAGCACGCTTACTCACACTTTCGCATCACACTCCACGCCTTCCAGTGCCGTTACCTTCGAGGACGACCCCAACGTATCGGCTGCTCCGCGTACAAGTGGGTCACCCTGCGCGCCCTGTCGAAATATGCCTTCCCTGCGGCAAACCGGCACGTGATCGAGCAGTTGATGGGTGGACGGGTATAAAGGGAAACAAGTAAACTTGTCTACTGCGCGTCAAACATCCTTGAATCATAATTGCCGGATCCGTTCCAGAACATCCAGCCGACGCTCCCCGCTTCCTCTGCCGCTTTTTTCTGCAACTTGTACTCTGCAATCCCGAAATTGCCGCGCCCCGGGTAAGCTTGCAGCCACAAGCGCACCTTCGCCGGGGTCTTGTCCGCCGATCGCTTGTAACTATTATAGATCACGTCGTACGGGCAGCGCACCGCCAGGCTGCAGTTGCCGATTCCGAGACCTTTCGACAAGAGGTCGGAGGCGCCGGCCCAGACATCCGGATAGACCATGGGCGAGATATAGTCTAAATACGCCCCCAGGTCCTTGAGCCGCTGGCCCGTGTACTGATCATCCTCTGTCGCCGTCGTCAGTCCGAAAACGTCGGCGGAGATGAAAACGCCGGTAGGGCGCAGTTCCTTTTGTGCGCGCGCGAGAAACCCCGCAACGGCGGCGACCCGTCCGTCTTCCTTGGCCAGTTCGCCGGTATAGAGACCGCTCACCTGTCCGGGGAACCTTATATAGTCGAATTGGATCTCGTCAAAGCCGAGCGCGGCGACCTCTTTCGCGAGCGCGATGTTATAGTCCCATACGGTCGTATTCGCCGCATTGGTCCACGCCGTCTCGTTATTGTCGGCGTGGATTCTCCCATTGGCGTATCGCAAGGCGAGATCGGGCCGCGTGTTGGCAAGCAGAGTATCCTGAAAGACCGGCATACGCGCGATGCAATAGATATTGTCGAGGCGACAGCGCTCCACGACTTCCAATAGATCGATGCCCTTCAGGTACGGCGCGTTGATTTCCTTGGCGAGGGGGACCGCGCTGTCCCATCCGACGCGTCCCTTCTCCGCCTTGACGTCGATCACAATGGCATTGAGTTCCGTCTTTTTGACCATGTCGATATTTTCGCGCACGCGCTCGGGCGTCATTCCGAACGGAATATGAATGCCCTTGACCCGGAATGGCTGCAGCTTGACATCGCGGCGGCTGGCGCCGGCAACCTCGACCGTGGTCTTTTGATAACCAGGCGCCTTGAAAGTGAGCGTCGCTTTCGTGGGCACGTTATCAAAATGGTAGGCGCCCTTGGCATCGGACGCGACTATCGTGTTCCCGAGGTAAACCAGCGTATTGCTGACCGGTTTGCCTGTTGCCGCGTCGAGCACGTTGCCCTCCAGGATGTTGGGTCTCAGGGAGAGCCGCACTTGATTACTGGTTACAGGTCCTGTGCTCGCTGAGTCAAATCCCGAGGCGCTCGCGCTGATCGTCGTTCCTGGCTTTAGGCGGCGCAGCAAGACGCGTCCCTGCGGATCGGTCGACGCGGTCTGGTCTCCGGCCCGGATTCGCGCATTCCGCACGGGCTGACCTGCCAGGTCGACTACGGTGACCGTGATAACGCTGGGAATCAGCGGGACGTTAAAGTTATTTTCCCCATCGAACGTGAGCACCGCGGGCTGATAGCCCACAACCTGAACCGATACGGGCGTTCCTTTTTTCACGGCCCGGATGGTGAATGCACCCATTTCATTCGCGGTGATATCTCTGTCTCCGAACCGCAGCGGCACGCCCGCCAGGGTCTGGTTCGTTTCGGCGTCGAGAACGTATCCGGCAACCTGATTGGGAATCAGATCAAAGTCCTTTGCAAAGACACGCGTAAACAGGTCGGTGCCATTCACCTGCTCCTCCGTTGGTAGGTATCCGTCGAGTTCCACTTTTAACAGGAGCGTTCCACGCGGAAAGGGAATGGAGTATTCACCGCGGTCATTCGTCACCACGTCATCACTTCCAACCAACACGGTCGCGCCTTCTAGCGGGGATTGGGTTTCCGAATCGCGGACGACTCCGGTGAGTTGTCGGGTCGCATTCATCTGGGTTAGGAGGAATCCGCCGGAGAGAATGATCAGGAGGACGAACACACTGACAAGCACAGCAACTTTTTTCAACATGGGCGACATTATAAGCGCGACTCGCCTCCACACCAAATCCACATTTCATAGCACTTACATCCACAATCCTTGTGTTGCATTCGAGATGGACCACAACAGGTGGTAGACAAATTAATCCAAAGGATAGGTGCTGGACCGCAATGCACCGGTTATCCACCGTCCATCGTCGCTTGCAAAAAAAATCACTTCACCGCCGACGCCGTCGATTTAAAAAAAAGGAATCTTAAAAACCCCGCGCGCGTTCTCTTTTTTAAGGTAAAGTTATTGCGCGCGTGGTCAAGTTCTGTTAGAATGGCTTCGCACTGTTACCCCCGTTCAATTTATCGGCCCGATATTCTTTGCTCGCTCAATCGACGAATAAGCCTATGAACGCAAATGATGTCTGGCACGCGACCCTCGGTGAACTCCAACTCCAAATGACCAAAGCCACTTTCGATACCTGGGTGCGCCCGACGTACGCCATCGCTTACGACAATGGCGCCATGGTCGTCGGCGTTCACAGTCCTTATGCCAAAGAGTGGCTCGAGAATCGTCTGCACACGACGATTCAGCGGACCTTGACCGGTATTCTTGGACGCTCGGCGGAGGTGCGTTACGTGGTCAAAGACAAAAGCGCTGCCAGGAATGGCAGGGAAAACGACAACCGTCACTATTTGTTCGCCGCGGATGCAAAGGCCGATTCAGAATTCGACGAGACGGAACCCGAAATAGAATTGCCCGCGGTCGAGCCTCCCGTGGGCAGGGCCGGCACCGGAGAATTCTCAAACCGCACCTACGCATCGCTCAACCCAAAGTACACCTTCGAAACATTCATCGTCGGCAACTCGAATCGCCTGGCGCATGCGGCGGCGCGTGCTGTGGCCGAGCATCCGGGCGAGTCCTACAACCCCCTCTTTATTTACGGCGGCACGGGGTTGGGCAAGACCCATCTTTTGCACGCGCTCGGACAATTGCCGCTTTCCAATTCCAAGCGCGTCCTCTACGTCTCTTCTGAAACTTTTACGAACGACCTGATCAACTCGATCCGAAACCAAAGCACGGCCGAATTCCGTCTCTATTACCGTGAGATCGACGTCCTCCTGATCGACGACATTCAATTCATCGGTGGCAAGGAATCCACGCAAGAAGAATTCTTCCATACCTTTAACCACTTGCATTCCGCGAACAAGCAGATCGTTATTTCGAGCGATCGCCACCCACGCGCCATTCCGACTTTGGAAGAGCGGGTCCGCTCGCGATTCGAAGGCGGGATGGTCACCGATATCCAGCCGCCGGACCTGGAAATGCGGATCGCCATCTTGCGAGTCAAGGCGGAAGGGCAGTCCGCCGTGGTGCCGGACGAGGTTATCGATTTCATCGCACGTAAAGTGCAAAGCAACATCCGTGAGCTGGAAGGGGCACTGACACGCGTTTTGGGCTATGCCCGGCTCATGGGCACCGCGCTGACTGTCGATATGGCGGAAAAAGTCCTCCAGGACATTTTGAGACATCAGCCCATCACCGTCGATCAAGTCCTGGCCGCCGTGGCGGAATATTATCGAGTGGATATCGCCGACCTGACCGGGCGCAGCCGCAGCAAGGAAGTGGTCCTGCCCCGCCAGATGGCAATGTACCTCCTGCGCGAAGAAACAGGGGCGTCGCTCCCGCAAATTGGCGACCTGTTGGGCGGCAGGGACCACACCACGGTCATGTACGCTCACGACAAGATGACAGAGCAAATTGAGATGGATAACCAGCGCCGGCGGGAGGCAATCGCCATAAAAGAGCGGTTGTACCAGCCATAATCATCGTCAACTAAACATAAAATCGGAGGAGCAACAGTTGTCCTCCGATTTTATGTTTACATACTACGATTCTTATCGCAATCTCTTTGAGTACTTGCTATGTGGATAAGTGCCACATAACTGGGGATAACCAAGCCGATGTGGGGATAACCAACCTTTTACAGTGCAGAGTTGTGCCATAGCTAGTATCTGTCTTAAATACAATAACAATAGATTGTGCTATCTAAAGTTGTGTATAACAGGATAAAGTGCCCTGAATTGCGCTCACACTACGCTCACAGTAATTGAGGAGGTCCCCCACCGTTCTATTCCTTTATATGGTAAGCCGGTATACCTCGTAACGCGACCGGTTGTGTATTCCGCTCCTCTGTCCTGATCCATTCACTTTTCCACACTCCCTACTACTACTAAATATATACTCTAATAATCATAGTGAGGGTCATTGGCATAGTGCCTTGAAACCTCGCGAGAACCATTATATAATGCCGATCAGGATTTCAAAAGAAGGAGGAATTCAATGGGAAAGAAACCAGCGGTGTTTGTCAAGACTTTGCTGATTATCCTTGCAAGTACATGGCTCGCGATCGCAACTTTACAACCCACCGCGATCGCCGCGCCGGCTGCCACCGGGACGCCCCAGAACTTTGG
>JBLMXX010000410.1:0-3839 GCA_050257995.1 Acidobacteriota bacterium
AAAGTAGCGCCGCGCGCGATGTTGAGCATGGCAAGCGTCGGAATGAATGCGTGGGGCAGACGGAGGCGCGTCAGGCCGAGCCCATTCAACAGACCGCAGAAGAGACCCGTGGCAAGCGCGAGCAGGACGGCAAGCCCGGAGGGCACATCGCTGTGGACCGCCAGGGCGAGCACGATCATCGCCAGCGCCGACACCGATCCCACCGAGAGATCGATGCCCGCCGTCAGAATTACCAAAAATTGCCCGAGCGCGAGCAGGGCATTGGTGGAAAATTGCCGGGAAACGTTCGTGAGGTTTTCAACCGTCAGGAAATACTTGGGCTGGATGATTGTCAAGCCCACAATCATCAGGACCAGGACCAGTACGATCCCATAAGAATCGACGAACTGGCCTAAAGAAACGCGAAAGTCAATCGAGGGCGCTTTCGCCTCTGTCGCCGGGTCTAGCTCCGGCTTGGCAAGCTTGACCGGTTTTTCCAATGCCACCCTCCCAGGCGCCTATGCTCGACCAAAAAAATACACCTTTCTCAAGCGGGATGAGAAAGGCATTCATTACCTGTATGCCGCAGCGTCAATTCTCGTCTGATCGTCGAGTCCTCAGCCCGCGGATGCAACCACGCGCGCTTCGTCGAATGCCATCCCGCGCGAGCCCACCATCATTCCAACCACCTCGTCCATGGTGGTGGAGGAGATCTCCCTGTCCCCGGCGACCTCACCATGGGTCAAGACCATCACTCGGTCCGCCACCGCAAAGACATCCTGAAGGCGGTGGCTGATCAAGATCACAGAAACACCGTGATCGCGCAGGGTGCGCACCAGGTCCAGGACTTTGCCGACTTCACGCACGGCGAGACTGGCGGTCGGCTCGTCCATAATAATGACCTTGGCATTGAACGCGGTGGCGCGCGCAATCGCTACCGACTGCCGTTGTCCGCCGGACAGGCTCTCTACCCGCAAGCGCAGAGAACGGATCTCTATTCGCAGGCGGTGAAGGAGGTCGGTCGCTTCTTGTTCCATTCCGCGGTCGTCGAGAAAACGGAGGGGACCTAACTGAGACCGCGTGATCTCGCGTCCGAGGAAGATATTGCCGGTGACGGAGAGGTTTCCAGCGAGCGCGAGGTCCTGGTAGACCATTTCGATTCCGGCGGCGCGTGAATCGGCAGGGCTGTTGAGGTGTAGTCGCTTGCCTTCAAGGTAGATCTCGCCCGCATCGGGCTGGTAGGCGCCGGTGAGGACTTTCATAAGGGTAGATTTGCCCGCGGCGTTATCTCCAACCAATCCGAGGACTTGATGCGGATAGAGCGTGAGGTTGACTTGATACAGGGCACGTACAGGTCCAAATGCCTTGCAGATTTGGACCATTTTTACAAGGGGTTCTGGACTACCCACGTTGCTCTCCTTCGAGTTAAAGAGGGGCAGACCGAGAATTAGAGAATTAGGGTGCAAACGTTTGCAGAGCATATTATACCCTTTTTCGAGCATTGTGTCAACGAAATTGCCGTTTTATTGGTGTTTTCCATTGATTTGACAAAACTAGTAACTCGTTTTATAATTATTGTAATCTAGAAATGGGTAGTATAATTTTTGTCGCTTTGAAATTTGAGGTATAAAGTGTCTGTCCGCCACGCCGTTCTCGGCTTGCTTGCCCAACGCCCGCGCCATGGGTATGAACTGCGCGCGGCGTTCGAAGCCGTAGTCGGCGGAAAGGAATATTGGGACGTCAAACCCGCCCAGATTTACATGACTCTGACCCGCATGGAAAAGAGCGGGCTTGTGGAGGAGCAGGCGGTTGAGCAAGACGGAGGACCCGAAAAGCGCATCTATGCAATCACCTCCGCGGGCTACAAGGCGCTTGACGAATGGTTCTGCGACGGTACCACCCCAGAGCACCAGCGCGACGAGTTTTTTATTAAATTGATGCTGGCGCTGGTCTCGCAAGCGGCTGACCCTCAGGAACTGATCGACATCCAGCGCACGCATCTCTACCGTGAATTGCACGCGGTTACGACCCAGCGCACCCGCGTCGACCCCACCAAAGAACTAGCCAAGGTCTTGTTCCTCGACAAAGTCGCCATGCACCTGGAAGCAGACCTGCGCTGGCTCGAGATGACCGAAGGGCGGCTTGAGGAGATCAGGCGCCAGCCCTTGCCCGAGCCGGAAACCAAACCGCGCGGGCGCCCGAGAAAAAATTAGGAATAGCGATTCAGTTCGTTCTGAAATCATCGAAAGAGTATTTATTAACCGGAGGCAAAATGCCACTCATTCAGACCGAAAATCTCACGAAGGTGTATGGCAAGGGCGACGCGGCTGTCGTGGCTCTTGATCACGTGACCATGAGCGTGAATCCCGGCGAGTTTGTCGCCGTGATGGGTCCCAGCGGCTGCGGCAAGTCTACGCTCCTGCACCTGCTCGGCGGGCTGGACCGTCCGACGGAAGGCAGCGTGACCATTGACGGCAAATCACTCTCCGCGCTGTCGGACGATGCGCTTACGCGTATCCGCCGCCGCAACATAGGATTCGTGTTCCAGTTTTTCAACCTGATCCCGATCCTCAACGCGATCGAAAACGCTGCCTTGCCGCTTGTCCTCGATGGCAAGAACAGCGCGCAGGCGAAACAAAAGGCGACCGAGTGGCTGGAAAAGATCGGCTTGGGCGCGCGATTAAGCAATCGTCCCGACCAGCTGTCGGCGGGGCAGCAGCAGCGCGTCGCCATTGCGCGCGCGTTGATCACCGATCCCATGCTCATCCTTGCCGACGAACCGACCGGGAATCTGGACTCGCGCTCGTCGGATGAAATCGCCGGCGTTCTGCAGCAGGTGGCGAAGGAATGGGGTCGCGCTGTATTGATGGTAACCCACGATCCGCGCATCGCCGCGTATGCCGATCGCATCATATTTCTCAAAGACGGCAAGATCGTCAACGAGACTCGCCTGGACGCCAAGAACGAGAGTAATAAAGAACTCGTCGCCAGCGGGCTCAGGGCCATCGCTGAATAATAAAGGTGTGAGATGAAAAACAAAATCATAGCCGGCGCACTGCTGGGTTTGTTGGTGGTTCTGATCATTGCAGGTTGCAGTTCTCAGCCGACACCCGTGAAACCGACCCCCACCGCAGCGGCGGGTGCGGTCGGCAAAGCGGTACAGGCGAGTGAAAGGATCATTTCCGAAGGGCGCGTGACTCCGGTCAAGAGCGCGTCTCTCAGTTTCTCGACCGGCGGGACGGTCACCACAGTGGCTGTGGCGCTGGGGGATAAAGTCGAAGTGGGCAAAGTATTGGCGCAACTGGATACTCGCCAACTGGAACTGCAGCAAGCGCAAGCCGACGCCAATCTCGCTTCCGCACAGGCAAAACTAGATCAACTGAAACGCGGCCCGACGCCCGAAGACCTCGCCGCCGCACAGCAAAACGTTGTCTCGGCTCAGGCGGCGTACGACAATCTCATCAAACCCGCGCCCAATGATCTCGCCGCGCTCAAGACCGACGTGGACAAGACCAAAGCCATACTGGACCAGGCAACCGCAGCCTATAACGCGATCGGCGGCGATTCAAATCCGAATTCCGGCATGCTGCCCCAGCGCGCCCAGGTGCAGGTAGCGTGGCTGGATTATCAAAAGGCGCTCACCCTTTATAACAACAAAGTCACCCCGTCGAACACGCAGGTACAACAAGCGCTCACATCGCTAGCGAATGCGAAGAACCAGTTGGCGAAACTCCAGCCTACCGCGGATGACCTCGCGGTGGCACAGGCGGGTGTCAACAATGCACAGGCGGCGCGCGACCTGATTGCCGAACAGATCAAGAACGCCAAATTGACCGCACCCTTTGGAGGCATTGTCACGA
>JBLMXX010000411.1:0-5454 GCA_050257995.1 Acidobacteriota bacterium
ACCCAACTGGTCGACCGGCTGGAACGGGAAGGGCTGGTCCAGCGCGTGCACGACTCCGACGATCGCCGGTGCCTGCGCGCCGCGATTACGGAAGAAGGTCGCCGCCGGTATGCGCTCGGGACCAAAGCCGAGTTGGAAGTGGAACAGGTCCTGCTGTCGTCCTTCTCGCGCCGGGAGCAAAAAGAACTGGCGCTCCTTCTCGCCAAATTGGACCTGGACGGGCCGTAACGAATTTTCCCGCCGAACGTATGAACAAGTGGATAGATCAGTTACCGGCCGTGAGGTGTCCCCTCACGGTTCTTATTGTCTCTATGAGTAGAGTGGAAGAGGGAAAGGTTGGTTGGTTATGAATACACGCACAGGAAAATCACCGGCAGATCGGAATCCGCTGTTTGAAATAGACGATACCGTTAATCAATATTTCGCCGAGATCGCGCGAACGCCTCTGCTCTCCGCCGCCGAGGAGACCGAAGCCGGCAAAGCCATGGTCGCCGGACGGCGCGCGAGCGCCCGCCTCCGCAACCCCGGTCTCGGTTCACTCGAGCGCCGCCGCCTGAACCGCATGGTGCAGGAGGGTGAACAAGCCCGTCACAAATTGATCGAAGCAAACTCGCGGCTCGTCATTTCGATTGCCAAGAAATACCGCAACCGCGGCGTTCCCTTCGGGGACCTGATCCAGGAAGGGAACCTAGGGCTGATGCACGCGGTGGAAAAGTTCGACTACAAGCGCGGCTTTAAATTCTCGACGTACGCGACCTGGTGGATTCGCCAGTCGGTCACGCGCTCGATTGCCGACCAGGGGCGCATGATCCGCCTGCCCGTGCATGCTTCGGACAAGGTCAACAAGATGGGCCTGGTCGCGCGCGATCTGGAGCAGGAACTGGGTCGCCCTGCCACTCCCGCGGAAATTGCCGCCCGGCTGGGCATGACCCCCTATAAAGTCGAACGGCTGCAGGAGCGCTCGCGACAGCCCCTGTCACTCGATCTGCCCGTCGGCGAGGAAGGCGATACGACCTTGAGCGACTTTATCCCGGACGATCCAACGGCATCCCCGTCCGAAATGGTGACCCGTCGCCTGCTCGGCGAGCACGTCCGGAAGGCCCTCACCGTGCTTACCCCGCGTGAGATCGAGATTCTCTCTCTGCGCTATGGGCTGAACGATGGGCAGGCGCGCACCCTTGACAGGGTGGGCGAGGAGTTGGGACTGACACGCGAGCGGATTCGCCAAATCGAAATCCAGGCCCTCCGCAAACTCCGCCAGCCGCAACTCACTCGCGACCTGCACGGGTACCTGGAAAACTAAACACTAGAAAGACCGTAGAGACCGGCATCACGAAGCCGGGCACGGGATGACACGCCGTGGGCAGTGACCCGCGGCGTGCTTTTTTTTGATGACAGTCGGTTTGCTCGCCCACTTTCTTCTATATTTAGCAGGATCGATCCTGCACGAGGACTTGGCGGCGGATATCCAGACGCGCTATTTTGAGGGGCGCACGGACGGCTATTATGCCTTTGAGCACGTGCATTTGGCATCGGCGGTGATCGCGTAACGCCGCGTAACCGCATTTGAATTCACGGTTCGAGTGGAGTATAATAATCCAGAAATCACTCTATTGCACACGAGTGCAATGATGAAAGGCAAAGTCGCCGCTTGCTATCTGGTGGAACCCGCTTGTCGCAAAAAGGACCCCTATGACCCTCTCGCACGTGGATAAACAGGGCCGCGCAAAAATGGTCGACGTGAGTGTCAAGCCCGATACCGAGCGCACCGCGGTCGCCAAGGGCCAGGTCACGATGAACCCCGCCACGCTTGCGCTGATCCGCGCCGGAAGCATTGAAAAAGGAGACGTCTTTTCGGTGGCTCGGGTGGCAGGCATCATGGCGGCGAAACGCACGCACGAACTCATTCCCATGTGCCACCCACTCCTCATAACGGACATCGTCGTGGATTTCGAAACCCTCTCCGAAGGAAACGACCGGGAGCCCGCGCGCATCGGGATTACGGGCACGGCAAAGAACGTCGGCAAGACCGGCGTCGAGATGGAAGCGTTGGTCGCGGTAACGATGGCGGCGCTCACTATTTATGACATGGCAAAAGCCGTCGACCGGGGCATGCACATCGAGAACGTTCGGCTGGTGCTCAAGCGCGGCGGCAAATCCGGCGAAATCCGGCTCGAATGATACCCGCCAGGAGCGTCATGCAAATCATCTGTTCCGCTTGCGGAGAACGTTATCCGCTCAATACGCGCAAGTGGGTCTGCCGGAGATGCGGGGGGCTGTTTGAGATCGCAGATACGCCGCGTTTTGATCCCGCGCGCATCGAAACCTCGAACGCGACGCTGTGGCGCTATCGCGCGTTCCTCCCCCTCCCCGACGATGCCGTCCCGGTCTCCATGGGGGAAGGATTTACGCCACTGGTCGAGACCGCGCTTGGCGATGGGACCTTTCTCTCCAAAATGGATTTTATGATGCCGAGCGGATCATTCAAGGACCGGGGCACGACGATCCTCGCCAGCGCGCTCAAAGGGTTTGGATTCCAGAAAGTCGTCGAAGACTCGTCCGGGAATGCAGCCGCCAGTCTTGCCGCGTATGCCGCGCGCGCCGGATTGCAGGCGGAGATCTTTGTGCCCGCGCACGCCTCGCCCGCCAAACTGGCACAGATCCAGGTGTACGGCGCGCAGGTCAGAAAGATCGAGGGTCCCCGCGAGAATGCGGCGAATGCGGTCCAGGCCGCGGCGCGGCAGGGTGAAGCGTATTATGCCTCGCATTATTACAATCCGTTCGCGCTGGCCGGGATGAAGACCACCGCCTGGGAGATTTGGGAACAACTAGGACGGCGCGCGCCGGGCGCGGTCATAGCCCCCGTGGGGCATGGGACGAATTTGCTCGGGCTGGCGCGCGGATTCCAGGAATTGCGCGCCGCCGGATGGATCACCGCGATGCCGCGACTATACGCGGCTCAATCTGAAAAGGTCGCTCCCCTCGTGGCGGCGTTCGAGCGCGGGCTGGAGGAGGTGCCCGCGACCGAGCCGGCGCTCACAGTCGCCGAAGGAATTGCCATCAATCGTCCCGTGCACGGCAAAGAGTTGGTCCGCGCGCTGAGAGAGAGCGGCGGCGCCGCCATCTCGGTGAGCGAGGCGGAGATCCTTCAGGCTCGCAACGACCTCGCGCGCGCGGGGTTATATGTAGAGCCGACCAGTGCCACGGCAGTCGCCGCACTGCACAGGCTGCGCGCACGCGCGCACGTGGAGGGCGAGACAGTGGTGACTCTGACAGGCAGCGGGCTGAAGGCAGCTGAGAGTTAGAGTAGGGAGTTAGAGTTAGAGTAAAGGTACCAATGGTTTTACCCTCACTGATGACTCTAACTCTAACTCTAACTCTTTACTCTAACTTCTTTCTGGCCGACATTGAACGCCCATACCGTTGAGCATCGCACATGGGCGCGGACCCAATCGGTTTGCGGCACACGTGCCGCTAGAAAGGATACAGAGCGATGAAGAAAAGAATCGCCCTGCTCGCGATATGTGTGGCGGGACTGCTGGTCGTGTTCACCTTCCTGGCAGTCTCCGCCTATGCCTCCTACATCACCGGCGCCGCATCGCCTGCCGCCGTCCTCGATCACCCGGCACCCATAAATGCCGGGGTGACGACGGACCAGAGCACGCTGTCGAGCGACGCAATCGACTCGGGGGAGCCGGTCGACCTGCCTGTGCACAGGATTGGCTCTGCCTGTGACGGAGATAGTCATACCTCCGCCACAAACGCCGGGTACTGACCGATCACGTTGGCAGTGCCACAACGCGGTGGTGCTGCCCACTCTCACTCTATACTCTAACTTCAACTCTACACTCATGACCGAAGCGAAGAAAATCCGCCTAACTTCATACGCCGCCTGCGCGGGTTGAGCATCCAAGATCGGCGCCGCCGAACTGGCGCAAGTTTTGCGCCCTCTAAGCAGCAAATTCAATCCCGCCGATTTCCCCGCGCTCCTCGTCGGGCTGGGCGATCCGGACGACGCCGCGGTCTATCGCATCAACGACACGACCGCGATCATCCAGACGATGGATTTCTTTCCACCCGTCGTGGATGACGCCTACGCGTTCGGCGCGATCGCCGCCGCGAACGCGATGAGCGACGTTTACGCCATGGGCGGCGAAGTCATGCTTGCCCTCAATATCGCCGCGTGGCGCGACGACCTGCCGCTGGAATTGTTGAGCGAGATCTTTCGCGGCGCCGCCGACAAGATAGGGGAAGGCAACGCGGTCATCGCCGGGGGACACACGATCACGGACGACGAGCCCAAGTTCGGCTTGTCGGTTACCGGTACCGTTCATCCCGACCGCATTATCAAGAAAGGAGGCGCACAGGCGGGCGATCTCCTGGTATTGACCAAGCCATTGGGGAGCGGCCTGCTCACGACTGCCGGCAAGAACGGCGTGGCATCCGCCGCGCACCTGCAGAAAGCCGTCGATTGGATGATGCGGCTCAATCGCGGTGCGGCTCTAGCAATGCAGGAGGCGGGGATCCGGTCCGCGACCGACATCACGGGCTATGGGCTCCTGGGTCACGCGTACGAGATGGCCGCCGCGTCGGGCGTCGTATTCCGTTTCCGCGCCGAGACGCTCCCCGTGCTCGAAGGGGCGCTGGAGTATGCCGCCCAAAAGCAGATCCCGGGCGGCGCGGGTCGCAACAAATTATATTTGGATGGCAAGGTTGAATTCACGCGGCTCCTGGATGACAATCGGTATGAAATCCTTTTCGACCCGCAGACGTCCGGCGGCCTGCTCATGGCGGTCCCGCCCGCCGCGTTGGATGCGCTCACCCGCGCCCTGGACTCGCACGGAGCAGCGCACTGGATGATTGGAGACGTCACTACGGCGAAAGAAGGACAGCGCCTGATCCAGGTCCTTTGATCTTTCCAACCCGTTTGATCGCCGAGAGCACAAGCACGCACAGCCAAGACTGAACACTGGAGGAACCGTCCAATGTCGGACATGATTCATCGCGTCGTCGTCACCGGAATGGGTGCTGTTACGCCGGTGGGCAATTCCGTGCAAGCCATGTGGTCAAATCTGCTCGCGGGCACGTCGGTGACACACCGGATCACCCGCTTCGACCCAACCCATTTTGCCGTGCAGATCGCGGCAGAGGTCTCCGACTTTAAAGTCGAGGACTATGCCGAGTACATCGACCGCAAAGAGGCGCGCCGGTGGGACCTTTTTCTGCAATACTGTATTGCCGCGACGGCGCAAGCCGTGAAGGATGCGGGGCTAAAGATCGACGAATCGAATGCCGATGATATCGGCGCCGTGATCGGATCGGGCATCGGAGGTCTGCAGACATTGCAGGACAGCGCCAAGACCCTGTTTGACAAGGGTCCCATGCGCGTCAGTCCCTTTACCGGACCGTACATGATCCCCAATATGGCAGCCGGCGAGGTCGCCATCATCTTTG
>JBLMXX010000412.1:0-5571 GCA_050257995.1 Acidobacteriota bacterium
GAGTGGCAGGGAAATCGCTTTCGCCTGGTGGACGGTTCTTGATGGGAACGTGACCTTGCAGCGGAGAAGAGGCAGAACTGGTCTCAGGCGGTGCGATGCGGACATAGTATCCCTCGACGCCGATTTGACGCGCCAGGTCCGTTCCGGTGGCATACGTCCACTGCTCGACGTTGGCATTCCAATTGTCCGCCGTCTCGCGCAAATAGCCCGCGATCCCGGGTTCTTGTGACAATTCTGCGTGGTCTGCCGCCGCCAAGAGCGCCGCGATTTCGACCGCGAGCGTAAACGGCGAATAGCCGGGGTCCTCTTCCCAACGGTCCTGCTGGGTGACCGGTCCATTCCGGACGACGTAGCGGGCTGCCCGGCGGACCATTGCCCAGAGCCGGGTCAGTTCATCATGGTGGAGGAGACCGCCGCGCCACGCCGTATCGGTCAACAGAATCGGGAAGGCCGTCTCGTCCATTTGAATGCCCGTCCAATATGGCGTGCCATCGAGCCACATATTCTGCGACCAATGCCCGTCCTCCTCCTGTGTAACCTGGAGATACCGCAACACTCGCGTGGCATCGTCGCGCGCGCCGGCAGCCAAAAGCCCGCCGGCGGTCTCTACGAGGTCCCGCGTCCAGACCAGATGATAGCCGCCGAGGTCATTGTCTCCCTTCGCCGCCCCCCACGGAATCGAAAGGCTGGCAATCATCCCGCCTGGAAATCCTTTGGACTCGTGCGCGTGCAGGACCATTGTGCTGACGCGATAAGAGTTGAGCGTATCACTCTCCTGCGTTTGTTCCGGCAGATGTGCCAGTGTGTCCTGCCATGCTTCCCATTCGCGGCTATAGTCCCTGAGAGCGGCGTCGAACGTATCCTCCAGGCTCGCTCGCGCCAAGTGTCCGGCTTCGAAAGCGTGGCGACCGAAACCCAACGCCAGCAAGAACGATCCGCCGGATGCGTGCAGATCGATCTCGGCGGTGAGAGCGACATTGCCGTTCTCGGCGCGGGCATATTCCCAGGCCATTTGCTTGTGCTGTGCCAAGTCTTGCCAACCGTCGGACGAGCCCACGTAACCTGCCGACCGCTTGAGCCAGGGAGCGGAGCAAGCGAGCGCCAACGCATCGTCGTCGCGCTCGGCAAAGAGCATCGGGATCCCCTTATAGTCTCCTATCCACGCCGTGTTGTCGGCGCCCTGGTTCCCGAGATGAGGCGCGAGGAGAACATACAGGTGATAGTCGTCGAGAGAGCCCTGCAAGGGGACAAATAGCGTCTGCTGGAGCACGACATTGCGCGCAGGGTCCGCGATAATGTCCTTTTCGACGCGATAGCGACCCTGATTGCAGGTATTCACAAGGTGGTAGGCGGGGACACCGTTGGCGATGTACTGCACCGCGTGGCTCGCATGGCGCTTTTCTTCGGAAAAGAAATCGCGCCCGTCCGTGACGATCATACCCATATCACGGGTACAGGCGCGGTCCACACGGGGGAAATAGATTTCGTCAAAGATGCCGTGGCTGAGGGTGAACCAGACCCGGCTGGTGGGCCCGAACGATGTTCCCACTCCCGTTTTTGCCGACGAGGTCCAGCGGGCAGGCATTCCCGGCGCGCCGGGAGCATTGTTGGAATCAGGCAAGTCTATTGTCCTGTATTGGCCCACTCGATCACGACCTTGATTTCATCCGGTCCATGCCCGGTTAGGGCTTGGCGAAAATTCGGATATGCAAAGCGGTTCGTGATCAGTTCGGTCATATGGTCACCCCAGAGCAAGTGAGCATTGGACAAGTCTTCCACTGCCATCTGAAAGTGGTCACGCGAGGCATTCACGCTCCCGATCATGACCTGGTTATTCAGCACCAGAGCACGGATAATTTCAGCGCCGTCAACCTGGATCGGGCGGTCGCCACCGGGGATACCGGTTAGCGCAATGATGCCATCCAGTGCCAGCGTATCAAGGAGATTAAAGTCCAGCAGCGCAATGCCCGCCGCCTCTAGAATCAGGTCCATGGGACCCAACGTTTCACGCACATTGTTGCCGGGGATCTTGCGCCCGTCGACGTATGCGCCTCCAATGCCTTTCAGCCATTGCGGCCGTGGCGAGTCCTCATCCACAATATCCAGCCCGTACACCTCTGCCCCGCGCAGGCGCAATGCCGTTGCGCCAAGCAAGCCGATAGGTCCCAATCCGGCGACGAGGCAACGACGTCCAAAGAGCCACTCGGGCGTTGCCTGGGCATCCGGCAATCGCGTAACTTGGAGGCGCACGGCTTCGTCAAGAGCCTTTTCGACCACCGATGTCGGTTCGGTCAATACCCCAATCGGTTCAAGCTCCGGCGGAACGCGGACCACGTATTGTTCCTTGTCCACCACGTACTCGGTCTGGTAGCCGTCCAGTCCCCAGATGCCGCGCTCGCTATAGTCTCCCGTACGGCACATGTCGGAACGATTCATCTCGCAGGGAAGGCAGTGCCCGCAGCCGCGGCGCACGGTAAACACGGCATAATCGCCGGGCTTGACGCGCGAGACCTGGTCGCCCACTTGCACGACCTGTCCCATCATCTCGTGTCCGATCACGAGGTCGACGCCGTCGCCGGGTCCGCGCGCGCGCCCGCCACTCGTTTCCTCGCGATCGGTGCCACAGATGCCGGTGCGGATGATCCGCACCTTTACTTCATCCGGCGCGGTGATAGATGGCTCGGGCCGGTCGACCACGTTCAGGTTGGTCGTGTGAACGGTCAGCGCGATGGCTTTCATCCGGTCATTCATCCAGATTTTCCAACGCGCGGTCGGCGCTCCACGCGGTGTGGAACACGCCTTTTTCGTCAATCCGCTCGTAGGAGTGCGCGCCGAAATAGTCGCGCTGTGCCTGAATGAGGTTCGCCGGCAACCAGGCGCTCCGATAACCGTCATAATACCCGAGCGAAGTCATCAAAGCGGGCGCCGGAATGCCAAGGTCCGCGGCGGTCCGCACCACGGCGCGCAGATCGTTCTGCCGGTCGTTCAATTGCTGGGCGAGGCGGGGATCGACCAGGAGGTTTGGGAGATTGGGGTTGGCGTGATATGCCGCGCGGATGTCTTCCAGGAGGGCGGTGCGAATAATACAGCCGCCGCGCCAAATGCTTGCGATCATTTCCAGATTCAAGTCATAGTCGTAAGCATCGGAACTCTTGCGGAGCAGTGTCATGCCCTGGGCATACGTAGCCAGGAACGCAACGTAGAGCGCATTCTCAAGCTGTTTGAGGAAAAGGTCGCGATCGCCCTCGAACCGCGCAGTGGGACCGGTGAGGATATGGGATGCATTCTCGCGTTCCTGCTTGAGCATCGACAGATTGCGCATGGCGACGGAGGCGTCTATCGTCAGGACCGGCACCTGCAGGGCCATAGCATCTTCGGAAGCCCATTTGCCTGTCCCTTTTTGCCCCGCTTCGTCGAGAATCACGTCGACGAGACACTTGCCGCTCTGCTGATCCTTTTGCATGAAAATCCTGGACGTAATCTCGATCAAGTAGGAATTGAGGGGCCCGCTGTTCCACCGCGCAAAAATTTCGCTTAGTTGGGTATCGTCGAATCCCAGACCGCGCTTGAGCAAGTCGTACGCTTCGGAGATGGCTGCCAGCATGGCATACTCGATGCCGTTATGCACGATCTTGACATAGTGCCCCGCCGATCGCGGTCCAAGGTAAGTGACGCAAGGCTCGCCGTTCACCTTGGCGGCGATGGCTTCAAAGATAGACCGGACGCGCTCGTACGCGTGGAGCGGTCCCCCCGGCATAACGCTCGGTCCGAAACGCGCGCCGTGCTCGCCGCCGGAAATACCGACGCCTAGGTAGAGTATGTCTTTCTCGGCAAGGGTTTCGGCGCGCAGGTCGGTATCTTTGAAATAGGAATTGCCGCCGTCGATCAAGACATCAGCGGGCGCGAGGTGGGGAAGCAAACCGTAGATCACCGCGTCCACGGGCGGACCCGCCGGAACCATCATCATCACCGCACGCGGGGTGCGGAGAGAGCGAATGAAATACGAAAGACTATCGTCCGCCATAATACTCCGGTTTCCGGCTTCGTTGCGCAGTAATTGGACCTGTGCCAGGCTCTTGTCATATCCCGCGACGGCGACCCCGTGGTCTGCCATGTTCATTACCAGGTTTCGCCCCATAACCCCAAGTCCGATCATGCCGATTTCGTATTCCACCTTTACCTCCCCTTTTCTACTCGACAATAAATCCCTTTTGCGAATGCAGCTTGACGATACAGGCCGCCGGATGCGATATTTCTTATGGCGTTGCGTTGCCGCCGGTGGCGCCCAACAAATCCAATGCCTTGAGCAATTGAGCGTCGCCGCTCGCCTGCAATTCCTGCCAGGTCATCCCCTGCACCGATGACGGGGCAAGCGGCGCGGCGTTGGCCGCCAGTGAGATCGGCACGTCCGGCCCGATCCCCTTGTGCCAGATTACCCGCCCGTCGGGTGTAAGCCATTCCTGCGTCGCGAGCAACAGTGCTGACCCGTCCGACAAGCCGAATTGGTTCAATACGGTCCCGGTGCCAAAGGTAGTCTCGCCGACGAGGCGGGCGCGCCGGGCATCTTGCAGGGCTCCCGCGACAATTTCGGCGGCGCTCGCGGTGGAGTTATTGATCAGTACGACCAGCGGAATATCGACCGCCAAACCGCCCGGCTCTACGCCAACCTTGATCACTTGCCCCTGTGCCCCCTTTTCCTGCAACACGTCGCCGCTGTTCAGGAACTGGCTAGCCACCCCAACCGATTCGTCCAGAATCCCGCCCGGGTTATTCCGCAGATCAAGTACGATAGCCTTCGCACCTTGCCTCTTTGCGCCCTCAAGTGCATTTTTCAAATCTTGTGTAACAGCCTGGCTGAACGAGTCAAGCCGAATGTGCGCGATGGTCGTGCCGGGCACCATGCTCCAGGAAAGATTGTGGAGCGTGATCCGGGCACGCATGATGGCAAGGTCGCGTTTTTCGCCCGTCTTGGGGTCCTGCACGGTCAGCAGGACTAGAGTGCCCGCCGGGCCTTGAATCTTCTGGATAACCTGACTGATGGGCAGTCCGTCGACGTTGTTCCCATCCACCGCAAGGATAATATCACCCGCCTTTAACCCGATCTTTTCCGCGGGCGAGCCACTCATGGGCGAGATGATGACGGCATGCCCATCCTTGGTTTGCACAAATGCTCCAATCCCCTCAAACTGACCCGCCGTAAAGTTGTTTTCTTGCTTGACCATCTCGGGCGTCATGAAGCGGCTGTGCCCGGTATCTCCCAGGGCATCCATCATTCCTCCAATGGCGCCATACGTCAACAACTTGCCCTGCACGGCAGGACGATCCACATAGGATCGGTTTATTACATCCCATGCCTCGGAGATGAGACGGATATCGACGGATTGACTCGAGTCTGCTTGCGGCTGGGCAAATACCGACAGCACCTCACGGTCCAACACAACGCCGCCGACCAACCCCAAAACCAATGCCACCAGGACCAATATCAGCGAGCGCAAGCCACTTGTTCGATTGAGCATTCCACTGCCTCATGAGTCTAAAGGGATATCAGAGGATCCGGGCGACCGCCTGGAT
>JBLMXX010000413.1:0-4168 GCA_050257995.1 Acidobacteriota bacterium
TGCAGACCAAGCAAGAGATTCCCGGGGTCGGCTGGTTCGCCTTCTTTGCCGACCCCGCCGGCAATCGCATCGGACTATACAAAGCCAAGTAAGGGCAAAGAAAAACTCCCGCCGCCACTCCGGCGGCGGGAGTCCCTTCATTACTTTTGTTGCACTATTACGCTACCTGACCAATCACCCAATCAACTTTCGCCCCTCCCCTCAATCACCTTCCGCGTATTCTCGACAAACTCCGCGAGGGGCACCGCGCCCCGGTCTCCCCCGCTACGCAGACGGACGCTGACCGTCCCCGCCTGCATCTCCTTGTCTCCCACCACCAGCATATAGGGGATTTTTTGGAGTTGCGCGTCGCGGATCTTGGCATTCATCCTTTCGCCGCGCTCGTCCAACTCCGCGCGGATTCCTGCCTTTTTCAGGTCGCCCAGGACCTTGCGCGCATATTCGATGTGCCGGTCCGCGATGGGAATGACCCGCACCTGGACCGGCGCCAGCCACACCGGAAACGCGCCCGCATAGTGCTCGATCAGCAGCGCGATGAATCGTTCCATCGAGCCGTACAGCGCCCGGTGCACCATGTACGGGCGGCGCGGCTGCCCGTCCTCCGCCACATAGGTCAGGTCGAAGCGTTCCGGCAAATTAAAGTCGAACTGCACGGTAGACGCTTGCCAGCGCCGCCCCAGCGCATCCACGATCTTGATGTCGATCTTGGGACCGTAAAAGACCGCTTCGCCTTCCATCCGCTTGTAGGGCAGACCGTGCGCGTCCAATGCCGCTGCCAAAGTTGACTCTGCCATGCGCCAGTCCGCGTCGCTGCCCGCGTATTTGTCCAGGTTCATCGGATCGCGCACGCTCAGTTCCATCTGGGGCTTGTCGAAACCATACGCCGCCAGGAGCGACAGGCAAAAATCCAGCACCCCGTTGATCTCGTCGCCGATCTGGTCCGGGCGCACAAAGATATGCGCATCATCCTGGGTGAACCCGCGGACGCGCAGCATCCCGTGCAGCGTCCCCGACCGCTCATATCGATACACCGTCCCCAGTTCCGCCAGCCGCATCGGCAAGTCCCGATAACTGCGCGTCTTGCTTCGAAAGATCAGCATGTGGAACGGGCAGTTCATCGGCTTGAGATAATATTGTTCATCCTCGATCTCGATCGCCGAGTACATCCCCTCCTTGTACCAGTGCAGGTGACCGCTGGTCTCCCAGAGCGCCGACCGTCCGATATGGGGTGTGCGGACGAAATCATACCCGCCCTGTCGATGGCGGTCTCGCCAATAGTCCTCCATGACCGTGCGAAGCATCGCGCCCTTGGGATGATACAACACCAGTCCCGCGCCCGATTCGGATTGGATGCTAAAGAGATCCAGTTCCTGTCCGATCCGTCGATGATCCCGCCTCTCCGCCTCCGCCAGGCGGTCCACATAGTCGTCCAGGTCCTCTTTGGTTTGCCACGCTGTGCCGTAGATCCGCTGCAGCATCGGGCGCTTTTCGTCCCCGCGCCAGTAGGCGCCCGCGACGCTGAGGAGTTTGACCGCGGACGCGTTGATCTGCCCGGTCCGTTCGAGGTGCGGTCCCCGGCACAGATCGACAAACGTGTCCTGTCGATAGATCGAGATCTCTGCCTTCTCCTGGCTCGATTGCCCGTATTCATCGGCGCTCCCTTGCTCCAGCCCGGCGATCAGTTCCAACTTGTACGGCTGGTCCGCAAAGAGTTTGCGCGCCTCCTCCGGCGTCACCGCCCGGCGCTCGAAAATATGGTCGCCGTCGATGATCGCCCGCATCGCCCCTTCGATTGCCTTGAGGTCATCCGGGGTCAGCGGGCGCGGCAATTCGAAATCATAATAGAAACCGTCCTGGATCGCGGGACCGATGCCCAGTTTGGCTCCGGGGAAAATCGACAGCACCGCTTCCGCCATCACGTGCGCGCACGAATGCCGCAGCGTCTCCAATACTTGATCCGACATGATGCCCCTCCTCGCTCGCGCGATTTCTCCAAATAAAAAACCCCTCGCCCAAAGGGGCGAGAGGCATTCTCCCGCGGTTCCACCCAATTCGGTAGCGGTCGCAACAACCGCACCACTCGTTCGGCCTTTAACGGGGCTCAACCGGAGTCCATTACTAGACCTGAACGCGCTCGCCGTTCACGGACCCTGCTCCCGGGTGGTTTTCCTCCGATCAGAAGCGGGAAAGGCTTGCACCGTTTGCCCTTCCTCTCTGGCGCGCTGCATCAGAGTACTCGTCCCGGTCAACGCAATTGTTCAATTGCACTCGAACGATACCACCCAAGAAAAATTTTGTCAAGCGGACCCCAATTGACCAATCGACAAATTGACTCTTTGAGCACTGCACTATTCCCCAATCTCATACGTTATATTTACATGCATCCCCTTGATTTTTTGTTAGAGTCGGAATATATTCATTTAGAACGTTTGTGCGGAGCCGGCACTCTGCGGAGAGGGAGGATCACCTTGAGAAAATTAATCCTATCCACGAACATGTCCCTGGATGGCTATCTCGCCGGACCCGGCGGGGATTTAGATTGGGTCATCGCCGACGACGAACTGCATGACTATTACGCCGCGGTGCTCAACCGGGCGGACGCGGTTTTATATGGACGCGTCACCTACGAGATCATGGCAAATTTCTGGCCCACCGCGCCCCAGGACCCCTCCCTTTCAAAGAGCGAGCTCGAATTCGCTCACGCCATCAACCGCATTCCCAAGATCGTCTACTCAAAAACCCTCCAGAACGTCGGATGGAAAACCACTTTGATGAGAGCGGTGGTCCCGGATGAGATCCTGAAAATGAAGCAGCAGCCCGGGAATGACCTTCTGATCGCCGGCGCCGACCTTGCCTCGACATTCATCGAGCACGACTTGATCGACGAATATCAACTGCTGGTTCAGCCTGCCGTTCTCGGGCGCGGCAATCCGCTATTCAAGGACCACCGGCTGGCGCTGAAACTTGTAAGCACGCAGCCGTTTCATTCGGGCGCCGTTCTGCTGTGCTACCAACCCGATAGAAAATAACCAAGAGGATCGAAATGGCTCAAGGCAAATACGCGAACATCAATGGACTGAAACTATACTATGAGGTCCATGGCAAGGGCAAACCGCTGGTGCTTCTTCACGGCGGCTTGGGTGGCGTCGGGATGTTCACCCCACTCCTGCCCGCGCTGGCGGAGAACCGGCAGGTCATCGGCGTCGATTTGGAGGGACATGGACACACGGCGGACGCCGACCGCCCATTCTCCTTCGAGCAAATGGGCGACGACATCGCCGCGCTCGTCAAGCAGCTCGGATTCGAAAAGGCAGACCTCGCCGGTTATTCCCTCGGCGGCGGCGTCGCGCTGCAAGCCGCCATCCGCCACCCGGACGTGGTGCGCAAGCTGGTCCTCGTTTCCACCCCGTTCAAGAGCGATGGATGGTTCCCTGAGAACCGCGCGGGAATGCAGTCGATGAATGAGCAAGCGGCGCAAGCCATGGTCGGGTCGCCGATGCATGAGGCCTATGTCAACTCCGCGCCCGATCCGAAAGCGTGGCCCCGGTTGGTGGCCAAGACGGGTCGCTTAGTCGGGCAGGAATATGACTGGTCGGCGGGGGTTGCCGCCATCCGGGCGCCCACGATGATCGTGGTCGGCGACGCCGACGCGATCCGCCCTGCCCATACCGTCGAGTTCTTTGGACTGCTCGGCGGCGGCAAAAAGGATGCGGGATGGGACGGCTCGGGAATGTCGAACGCGCGGCTCGCGGTCCTGCCCGGCACGACGCATTACAACATCTTCTTCTCCCCGTTGCTGGCGCCCGTCATTACGACCTTCCTCGACGCGCCAATGCCCGGCGCGAAATAGATATAAATGAAGAAAAAGGGCTGAAATGGCATAGTAGACTTCTGAAATCTTGCGAAGCACCCCCGTAGCGCAGCGGAGAGTGGTGGAGATTGCGCAGGCCTGCACAAGTCTGCGGCGCTGCCCCTTCGACGTGTCGATTTCGCCCCTCCTTGTTCGACGTATCTGTAGAGACGCAAGATATTGCGTCTTTACCAAATAACAACCGAAAGGAGATATGACGATGCGATTCATGGTTTTGGTACCAGCCAACGCCGAGTCCGAGGCGGGCGTGCTGCCCGACGAAAAGATGCTGACCGAGATGAACAAGTTCAACGAAGA
>JBLMXX010000414.1:0-8286 GCA_050257995.1 Acidobacteriota bacterium
CCGGTCGGCTGGGGACTGGGCGCCTCGGGGGACGCACCCACTAATCCTTTCAAAACCAGGTCAGGTGAACACGCGAGCAGCACGATGGCAATCACGGCGATCACCAAAACCGGAACGTGCAGACGGTTTTTCATAACACCATCCTTTCGTCCGCATTATAAACTTGTTATGCAATACCTCCAAACGATTGAAAGCACGCTATCCCTGTGCTATAATGGATGCTATCACATTGCACCACCTCATCCCTCGCAGACTAGAGAAATTTGGAGATTCGTCGGTCTGACCGGCGCTAGAAAGTCAATCCCCGGTGGCGCGCCCGATATGCCCCGGGGTGATGAGGCAGAATGACTGCATCCATCTTCCTGGGGACCCAGGGCTGGTCTTTTAAGAGTTGGATAGGCACATTTTATCCGGATCATACCCCTGCTGGGGATTTTCTTGCGGAGTACGCAAAGCACTTTCGGGCAGTGGAAATTGATAGTACCTACTATAGAAGCCCGCGAGCAGAAACCTTGAAGCAGTGGCAAGCAGCGACACCGCCCGATTTTCGATTTACGGCCAAGTTCCCACACGTAATTACGCATGACAAAATGCTGCGCGGCGCAGACCAAGATGCAGCTCACTTTCTCGCATCGATGCAACTGTTGGGCGACAAATTGGGACCTCTGCTGTTGCAGTTTTCGTACGAGTTCAAACCCGACCGCCACGCCGACCTGGCAAATTTCCTATCCGCTCTACCGGGAGATTTTAGGTACGCCGTAGAAATACGCCACCGCGGCTGGCTCAACGACGCTTTTTTCGATCTACTCAACCGGCACCGGGTGGCGCTGGTACTTACCGACAATGCCTATATGACGCGAGTGAACCGTGCCACCACCGATTTCGCCTACATACGCTGGTTGGGTAAGCGAAAAGATGTGCCGGGAAACCAATACCAGCAAGTGCTCATCAAAAGAGATGACGAACTGGACTACTGGAGCCAGGCCGTGGCGCGCCTGGTAGGTCAGGGTGTGAGCATCTGGGGTTTTGCCAATAACCGTTACCAGGGACATTCGCCTGCCACGATCCGTGCGCTGATGGAACGTTTGGGACTCAAACAGACCATTCCCGCTCGCATCGAGGCGCCCAAAACCACCGCTGAGAAGGAACGCCGTACCGTCCCTCGCGTCGACGCGACGTACAAGATCGCGTACGAGTGCTTTAACAACCAGGGCATCAAGGTGGACGAGGGACCGGCAAAAACGGTGGACATTAGCGGGCGCGGTGCGTTGATCGAAATTCCGCGCGGGGCACACTTGGACGACAGCATGGTCTTGTTGGTGATGGCTCCATTCCATATGCTGATGGTCAAGGGAAATGTGGTCCACTCGCGCCAATCGCAGAACGGCACTTATCACGTCGGCGTGAGGCTGACCGAAGTCGTCGAGGGGTCGTGGGACCTCCTGGACTGGGTGATCCGGGAACGGATGTCGGAAAAATCAGAGTGGCTCAAATGAGGCGGGGACAACCCTCGTCATTTCCTTCATGAAAGAAAACGAAATTGATGCGGCGATGGGTATCCTGCGCCGCGCGACGAGAACGATGACCGTGCCCTATGTGACGCGGCTGGCGCGCGAGACGCATGATCCTTTCCTCATTCTCATTTCGACGATTCTGAGTCTACGAACTAAAGACAGCGCCACTGAAATTGCATCGGAACAGTTATTCAAACTTGCGCGCTCGCCTGAGCAGATGGTTCGCTTGCCGTGGGAGGAAATCGCCACAGCCATCCGAACCGCGATGTTTCCCGGCGTCAAAGCCCAGAACATCGTCAAGATTTGCAGGATATTGCTCGATCAGTACGGCGGCCAGGTTCCGGATGACCTGAACCAACTCGATGCTTTGCCGGGAGTGGGGCGCAAGACCGCGAACCTCGTCATTACGCTGGGTTTTAATGAACTCGGTATTTGCGTGGATACGCACGTACACCGGATCACAAACCGCTGGGGTTACGTGAAAACCAAGACACCCGACGAGACTGAATTGGAGCTAAGAGCCAAATTGCCACAGAAATATTGGATCGAAATCAACAGTGAACTCGTCGCCTTTGGGCAGAATGTTTGTATTGCCCTGTCCCCCAAGTGCTCCACCTGCCCCCTGTTTGGCTATTGTGACCGCGTGGGTGTCAAGCACAGCCGTTAAGGATATGATCTTTGATCTTCGCGACCTCAAGTCCGCGAGACCATTGGAGTTAAAGTGTACTCTTCCCCATCAAGCCGAAAACCGAGCAAGATATTGGTCGACGTCCAAACCGACCAAATCCAAATCAATTGGGCAGATGGTCACGCCAGCGTCTATGATCTTACGTATCTGCGCCGTGCCTGTCCCTGTGTGGAGTGCCAGCCCTGGAAGGAAGGTATGGGCGAGGTCGGGAAATCTCCCGAATCGGTGCGGAATGCCACCGGTCATCTGAACGCCATAGGCGACGTCTCGCCGGTCGGCGGGTACGCGATACAATTCTACTGGGCAGACGGACACTCGACGGGCATTTACGATTGGGGCTATCTGCGCGATCTGTGTCCCTGCGCCGAGTGCACGTCGAAACGCGGCGCTTGAGTGATCCCTCGTACGTCAATTGAGTGGTTTGCCTGATAAAACCAACGGAGTCGCTATTGACTGACATTACTCGCCAACTCGACATTTGGATTCAGGAGTTAAAAGCTGTTGCACAGACCGGATTAGCATTTAATCCTCATATCTTCGACCGCGAGCGGTACGAGGCGCTCTTGACACTGGCCGCGAATATGGCAGCCACGGTGAATAGCGGTGCAACACTGGATGCCAAATTGGCAGAAGCATTGGCACAGCGCTGGCGCGACGATGTTGTCAAAGGTATGCCGGGTTACGTCACACCCAAAGTTGGCGTCGGCGCTGTGGTATTTAACGACCGGGACGAAATCCTTCTCATTCTTCGTCCGGAGGGCGGGTGGCTATTTCCCACCGGGTGGGCGGATATCGGCTATACTCCCGCGCAGGTGGCCGCCAAAGAGGTCTTGGAAGAGACGGGGCTGGTCGTCACTCCCCTCCGCATTGTGGGTGTTTATGACAGTTCCACCTGGCGCAATGACCTAAATCCGCACTTTTACAGCATTGTCTTTTACTGCCGACTCGAAGGCGGCGAACTGCGCCCGCATCCAGTCGAGACGCGCGGTGCAGGCTTTTTTGCGCGCGACGCGCTTCCGCATCCTCTATTTCGGACTAGTACAAGCTGGATAGAACACGCGTGGGAGGCTCATCAGGGTGAGCAAAAGGGAGCATATTTCGATTCATGAACTGGCTAAAGTGGTTTTATGACTGGATGTATCGCTTTTCGCGTCCGCGGTGGGACTCGGGCATTACGCCGCCTGAAGTCGTAGCGGAGGTTGAAAGCGGAAGGATCAAAACGCGGCGAGCGCTCGATCTTGGCTGCGGGACCGGCACAAATTCCATTTACCTCGCCCAGCGTGGGTTCCAAGTTGTCGGCGTGGATTTTTCTCCCAGGGCGATTGAACTGGCACGGGCCAAGGCGGACCAAGCCGGCGTCTCCGTCAGTCTATATGCAAACGATGTGACTCGGCTCGATTTTCTGCGCGACCCGTTCGACTTGATTCTGGACATCGGCTGTTTTCACAATCTAGGCGAGCAAGACCGCGCCCGTTATGCTGACAACCTGGCGCGCCTGGCTTGTCCGAGGGGCATCTATATGTTGTACGCGTTCGGACCGCGGCACACTCCGCTGCGTAAGCTTGGAGTCACTACGGAAGAAGTAAAGACCCGCTTCGAGAAATATTTCGATCTGACACGAATCGTCGAAGGTCAAGACCACGGTACCCTGGCCTCCGCATGGTACTGGTTCTCCCGAAAAGCATAGCGTCTTTTTTATCCGAGTCATCGTCTGGATGGACGGCGGATTCACATGAACGCGCTTTGAACGACTATAGGGCGCCATCGTCAACCCCCTTCCCTCCAAATTCCTGCGATAAACTCCTCCCAGATTCATTTCCTCTGCGACTTGCGGTTCAGCCGGCGCTCGTATTCGATTTCCTCTCCCTCATCATCTTCGTCTATGGTATGCTGTGGCTCACCACGGGAACGCCGGGCTTTTTCTTCAACGTAATAGGTGTAATTACCCAAGTACTCTGTCAATTTGCCCGCATCCAGTTCGGCGATGCGGTCTACGATATTGTCCAGAAAATACCGGTCATGTGAAATGACCAGCACTGTGCCGTCGTAATCTTCCAGCGCATTTTCCAGTACTTCGGACGAAGGGATATCGAGGTTGTTCGTCGGCTCGTCCAACAGTAAAAAGTTCGCGCCCTGCATCATCAGCTTGGCTATCTGCACACGCGCCTTTTCACCTCCGGAGAGTTGGCTGATTTTCTTCCGGGCATCTTCCGGCGAGAACATAAAACGCCCCAAGAGTCCAAATAATTCGCGGTCCACCATTGGGCGCATCTTGCGCATTTCATTCGCCAAAGTCGCGTTGTAATCCAATGTCTGGTGCTCTTGCGCATAATATGCAACGGTCGTACTTGGACCGACCTTGATCTCGCCGGCATCCGGCAATTCGGTCCCGAGAATGCAGCGAAAGAGGACGCTCTTGCCCGCGCCATTCGGGCCGATCAATCCGACACGCTCGCGGTGCCAGACAAGCAAGTCCAATCCGACCAGCACGGGATCGCCATCAAACGACTTGGACAGGTTCTGGATCTCAAGAACCTTGTTGCTGCCACGTTTGGTTGCCGCCAAGTCCAGGCCCATCGTCTTGCGTTCCATTCGCGGCTTGTCAATTCGCTCGACCTTGTCGAGCCGCTTCATCATCGAACGGGCGCGGCGGACGAACTTTTCATTTTGTCCCGCGCCCCACCCCATGAGGCGGCGGATGGAGAACTCGAGGCGGTGGATCTCTCGCTGTTGGACCTCGAACATCTGCTGCTGTTTGAGAAGGCGCTGTTTCTTCTCAAAGGCATACTCGGAATAGTTGCCTACGTACGGCGTCAGGGTGCCGTCCTCCAGCTCGGCAATCTCTTCCGCCACGATATCGAGCAGGTAACGATCGTGGGAGACGATGACGACAGCGCCGGGGTAATCCGCAATGAGCTTCTCGAGAAACGCTTTGCCGTTCAGATCGAGGTGATTGTCCGGCTCGTCCAGCAGCAACAATTCCGGCTGTTCGATCAGAAGCTTGGCAAGACCCACCAGTTTCTTTTGCCCGCCGCTGAGAGCCGAGAGGGGAAGTTGCAGAGAAGCATCGTCAAACCCAAGACCGCGCAAAGTGGCATGCACGCGATTGTCAAAGTTCAACCCGCCTCTCTCCTGAAAATCCTCTACCACGCGGGCGTGTGCGTCTATCACGCGCTGCAATTTACGTTCGTCCTCATAAACTGCCGGATCGCCCATCTGCGCGCTGAGCCTTTCCATCTCGCGTTCCAGTGCGGCCAATGTGGGGGACGCATCCATCGCCTCTTGAATCACCGTATGCGAGAGGTCGAACTCAGGCTCTTGAGGTAAATAACCGATCCGGACGCCGCGCGTGATATGGACAGAGCCCTCGTTTGGCTCGTTTTCCCCCGCCAGTAATTTCAGGATGGTCGACTTGCCGGCGCCATTCGGGCCGACAAGTCCAATGCGCGCGTCATGATAGACTTCCCAGGACAATCTGGAAAAGACCAACTGGGCGCCAAAGTATTGGGTTACACTATCCAGACGAGCAACGGTTCCAATGATCATGTCGAGTCTCTATAAGATTACGCCGACCATTTTATCACAAGTGTTACCAGATGCAAGAAAAAACAGCCACACGCGATTCCTCACGGTGGCTGATTGCAGTTCTTTCCGTTCTCAGTGGAAGGATTAGGACACTTTGACGACGTTTACTGCCTGAGGCCCCTTGGGGCTGTCCTCGATCGAGAACTCGACTTGCTCGCCCTCGTTCAGATTGCGATAGCCTTCGCCCTGGATCGCGGAGAAATGCACGAACACGTCCTTGCCGCCTTCGCGGGCGATAAAGCCGTATCCTTTCGATGCATTAAACCACTTGACGGTGCCGATGATTCGGTCTGCCATTTTCTGTCTCACCTCCTTCCGTCGAATATTCCAAGAAAAAGATGTTTTAGGCTCCGGTTTTACAAACAAAAGCGCCAGGGGCCGCAACTCCGGTTCCTGGCGTTCCAAAGATCACCCTAACACAGATTTGCACTACCAACAATTGCCATTATCCACATTTTCCCTATTTTGTCAAATTTCGCGCCTTGCGCGCACTCGCGTCAAATTGACGAATGTAGCTCACCAGGGTACAATGGTATCAATATCGAGTTCCACCAATGTCATGCTCCCGGCATGATTTGGATGCGCTCTTCATCGCCAAAGGGGACGATGAGATATCATCTTAGGTTACCCCGCTTGTTCCGTCATCCGGTGCTGCAAGTCATAGTCCTGGGCACCGCGAGTTGGCTTGTCTATCTCCACCTCACTTTGACCTATCCCCTAGCCACATTTATCCTCAAGTACCCATTGACCGATTTTGGCCGGGCAAATAATTGGAGCCTCATCTCGCTGGAAGACTTTGTCCTTTCGATTCTGGGCGCATTTGCGCTTTACCTGCTCGCCTTCCAGGTCGTTCGGCGGCACCCGGACCGGCGGACCCTACTTTGGCTGACGCTCGCGTTTGCCCTGCTTTGTGCCGTCACTTTGCTGGTCATTTATCCCATCACGGCGACCGATATCTTTGAGTATTCGTTCCACAGCCGCATTCTGACCCGATATGGGCAAAACCCATTGACCACCCCACCTATCGCCTTCAAGGGTGACCCATTCTTGAAAACGGTCAATTGGATGGTCCAGCCGTCTCCGTATGGCCCACTCTGGGTGATTTTGACGGTTCCTGGCAGTCTCTTGGCGGCGAACGACCTTGTGTTGAACATCCTGATGATGAAAGGACTGGCGGTCATTTTCTATCTGGGTTGCGTGGTAATGGTCGCCGCGATCTTGCGCGTCCAGGACCCGGCGAGAAAACTGGCGGGAACGCTCCTGTTCGCTTGGAATCCCTTGATCCTATTTGAAGCGCCTGGCAACGGGCATAACGGCATTATCATGATGTTCTTTGTCCTACTCGCTATCTACATGCTGGTAAATCGCCGCTGGATGTGGGTTTTGCCAATACTCGGCGCGTCCGTGCTGGTCAAGTACGTTTCGGCACTTTTACTGATACCTTTTCTAGTATATTGCATGCGTGCCCAAACGGGCATGCGGAACCGGCTTGTTTTTCTCGTTCAGACGCTGGCGCTCTCCGGGATCTTGTTTGCCATTATAGAACTTCCTTTCTTTGCCGTACCCACAGGATTGCTGGACGAAGCCGATTTCTACAGTCTCCTCGCCGTGCCGACACTTGTCTATCACTTTCTAAAGGGTATCCATGGCGACAAGATGGCGAAAACACTCACCTTCGCGGCCAGTTCCCTACTGTATATTGGCCTGTACTCCACCAGTCTCCCCTTCCTGCGGAGCCTTCAACGGCACCGCAACCTGTTGATCCTGACCACCTGGCTTGTGATGGCTTACTTGATGGTCGGGTCCATGCACTTTCAACCCTGGTTTGCCGTATGGCCGATAACACTGGGTATATGGGTGCACCATCCGCTCACCCGCCGAGTACTCCTCACCTTTAGCCTATCGGCGCTCCTCTCCTATGCCGCCAACTTTTTCTGGGTGTGGAACTATCGTTCGTGGTCAAATATTCAGGTGAATGTGATGTTCGTCTTGGTGATCTTTGGCCCACCATTGGTCATCGGGATCGCCGGAGGTGTTTGGCAGTACATCCTATCGGCAACACGACAGGGCGCTCGCCTCGAATTCGAAGATGCCCAAACATAGGCTGCTCTTTGCTCAACGCCCCCGCCCCCTCGTTCTCCTCTTTTGCGCCTGTCTCCGATCGTGTTATCATAGAGACTAGACACCCCTAATGAAAGGGAGGATCCGATGGAATTGCTGCTGCTGGCAGTCTCCTGGTGGATTGTGGGCTTTACAGGCTCTATGATGCCCGGACCCGTGACCACCCTAATCGTGACCGAGAGCGCACGGCGCGGATTTATTGCTGGACCGCTCATTACGGTAGGACACGTCTTGCTCGAACTGGTGATGGTGATCGCACTGTTCTTTGGCCTCGGGGATCTGCTCAAACAGAACACCGTGGCTGGCGTGATTGGAGTGTTGGGAGGATTGTTCCTTTTGTGGATGGGATGGGGGATTGTAAAGGGTGCCTTGCGTGGA
>JBLMXX010000415.1:0-2951 GCA_050257995.1 Acidobacteriota bacterium
TTTTTCCATTCAGAGAACGAGATTCCCATCTGCCCTGGCGGGATCGCAGATGCCAGGGTCGCTCCGCTCGGAATGACAAATCAGCGTTTCGTGAACTACTGATTGCGAGCGGTTTTCGCGAGGCAATCTCCCATGTTGAATTCGTAAATCTATGTTGGGGATTGCTCACCTGCCCTGGCGGTACCGCACACCTGCACTGGCGTTCCCGCAGGTGCCAGTGTGGTCGCAGACCCCGCGCCACCTGCGGGGTGCCAGGGTCGCCTCTTCGGGGCTCGCAATGACACGACAGAGTTTCTTTCTTGACACATCCCACCTCACGGGATGCGGGGCTTGCAACGACAAGTCACATCATACGATGCGGTCCTCGATCTCCCACGCGTGATCGAGCACGTGCCACGCACTGCGGCGGGCGAAATAGCGCGGCTTCCACATGACGCCGCCGCGCGGTCCTTGCGACGGTAACTCGCCGTGCGCTGACGCCGCCAGCGCTTTCAAGACCGCTTGCCGGGTGAGGCGCATTGCCTCACCCGGTTCCTCGTCTTCGCGTGCCTCCAGTTTCCACCCGACCCGCGAGAGATAAGCGCCCTGCCCATTTAGCACATGCCGGATAATTCCCTCTGCATCGCGCCCTCCACCCCGCGGTCCCTTGCGTAGTTCCTTTCCTGCGGCGGCGCTCACCGCCGCGTCGAACGTTCGCCAGCATGCCCTGAGCACCGCCTGGAGGCGATAGAGTTCAGCGTCGTCCACCCGCCTCTTGTCGGCTGACGGAGCCGTGCCCGGTGTGCCAAAGTCGGTGGTCATGTCGCCTTTCAGCCGCTCGACCACTTTAAACTCTGACCGCGCCGCAGGCACCTTGAATCCGAGCCGCGCGGACCGGAGAACCTCGGCGTAGCGCGGCACATAGTCGAAGAGCGCCTGCAGTGCCGACCCTTCGTCGCGACCGCTCCGGGACCAACCCGGCCATTCAATCGCGCCGGCAAAAATCCGTTTCTGTCCGATCTCAAGATATACGTCTAGCGGTTTCGAGGAACGCGCCATTTGCCACTCCTTTATATCCTGTTCACCACAAGGCGAGCTGTTGAGGCAGCCGCCGTCCATCCAAGAGGACAAAAGGCGCCACTCGTACCGCCGGGATGCCTAGCTTTTCAAGATCGCGCCCATCGCGCAAGCGGCCGCGGCGGCGCGCCGCTAGGATGGCATCCGCATTCTTCGGACCGATGCCGGGGATGCGCAACAACTCGGTACGCTCGGCGCGATTCACTTCAACGGGTTGGTCGACCAGATGGGTGCGCGCCCAGCCCAACTTCGGGTCCACGTCGATCGGCAGGTTGCCCCGCGAATCCAGGGGCAGTTCTTCCATGTCAAAATTGTAATCCCGAAGGAGAAAGGAGGCTTGATATAGGCGGTGCTCTCGCCAGGGATTCTCCGACGCGAGATTCTCGAGCGGCGTGTCCGGGACGGGGCTGAATGCCGAATAGTATGTCCGTGTCAAGTGGAGTTGCTGGAGTAGGTAGGAAGTCGTCGATAGAATTTCGAGATCGCTTTCGCCCGCCGCGCCCACAACGAACTGGGTCACCGTCGAGGGCCAGCGACCGTTCCAGCCAAGGTGCGGGGGTTGGCTCCGGCGGATTTCCTCCACCCATTGGAGCGGGCGGAGCAGTTCATCGCCGAATGCCTTGTGCGGCGCGAGCGCCGTCAACCGCTCGGGGTTGGGCGCTTCGAGGTTGATCGAGACGCGATCGGCGAGCTGCATTGCCCGCCAGACTTGGTCGTGCTCTGCGCCGGGCATGATCTTGAGGTGCAAATAGCCCGTATAGTTGAATTTGCGCCTGAGGATTTCCGCCGTCGCGATCAAGCGGTCCTGAGTACGTATGCCGCCCCCGGCGACGCCCGAGCTTAGGAACAGTCCTTGCGCCAGTCTTGCCGTGAACATCTGGTGAAACGTCTCCGCCATCTCTTCGGGCTTGAAGGTGGTGCGGCGATAGTTCCGTCTGGCGCGGAAGGGGCAATAATAGCAATCGCGTTCGCAGGCGGAGGTGAGGAGCGTCTTGAGCAGGGTGATGCGCTGACCGCCCGGTGCCGCGGCGTCGTAGAGTCCGAGCGAATTCTTTTTGGCTTCGAGCGCGCGGCCGGGGTCTCCGTGACCCTGGGTAAGCGTGTCCAGCGCTCCGGTCGCCACGGCGTTGTGGAGTTCAGCCGGAGAGAAACCGCAAGGCGCGATCGACGTGCCCGTGGCAGGGAGGTGCTTGACTTCTTCGGCGGGCTCGAGATGCATTTGACCGGCGACCAAAGCCAGCTTGGTTTCGGTATCCATCATCCCCTGAATTATAGAACAGGTGTTTCTTCTGGTCAAGGGGGGGTGTTTTTGGAGTACAGAGACAAATCCCCCCGGCACACGTATTATAGGGTGACTCGAAAGGGTAATTACGTTTGAAATGGGAAGGAGAATAAATAATGAAGAACTCGCGCTCGCTCTTTGCAAGCAGTGGCATTATCATCCTGCTTGCCATGCTCGGACTGGCGGCTTGCGCTCCCGCGGCCGCGCCTGTCGCGCCCGCTCAAGCGCCGACGGTCGTTCCAACGGTTGCCATGCCGCCCGCGTCCGGAGCGGCGGCAGATGCTGCCGTCAAGGTTGCCCGGATCCAGGGCTTTGGCTTGTTCCTTACTGACAACGCGGACCGGACTCTGTACGCGTACGCGAACGATACGCAGGATACCAGCAATTGTACGGGCAACTGCCTCCAGAACTGGCCGCCCTTTATCGCGCACACCACACCCCAGGCGCCCAGCGGCATCAACGCGTCGCTGCTGACGACGTTCAGTCGACCGGATGGGACTTTGCAGGTCGAGTATGACAGCCATCCGCTCTATTACTTTGTCGGGGACAAGAACCCGCTTGATGTCAAAGGGCAGGGTGTTGGAAACGTGTGGCACGTACTCTCGCCGAGAGG
>JBLMXX010000416.1:0-5281 GCA_050257995.1 Acidobacteriota bacterium
CGTGGACAAAAACCAAGAGCCCGAGCATCACGATAAATATAATCAGGTTAGTACCGCTAGACAGAATCGCGTTCACGCAATGTTCCTTTCAAAGCCAAAACAGTAACGCTATTATACTCGCACGCACGGATTCTGGCAATGGGGCAATTGGGGGAATAGGCAATTACAATCAACAATTATCATTTGACAATTGACAACGGAATCCTTGCGGCTAACTACTCTTGGGAGCAACTGTGAAGGATCGGCGGTCAATTGACGATCGCCGCTCCTGCGCCGGGTGCGTTATCGATTACCTGCCCCACGTCCGGTACCTGGTGCGCCAGCGATGCTATTTGCTCCGCGTCTTTCCCCTCGCAAATCAAATGGACGTTCGGTCCTGCATCGAGGGTGAAATAAACGGCAAGCCCGTCCGCGCGCCAGCGCTGTGCCGCCTGGATGACTCGCACCATCCCGGGCGTCCAGTAATAGATGGGTGGGCGAGACGTCATCGCTATAAAATGCAGTTCGATGGCATCCTCTTCGATCGCCGGACCCAGCAGAGCCAGGTCTTTGGCCAAAATCGCCCGGCGCACCCGGTGCAGTCGCACGGGCAACGAATTCAATCGCTCCGATAAAAAGGGACTTGACGTTGAGGCGGCATGTCCTTCTGTCGATCCGACCTGTTTCTCCTCGGTGCTCACAATGGCAATCACATCGTGCAAGTCCCAATGTTCCGGTGGGGCGATGCTGACCGCATAACTTTCGCGCTCCTGTCCCGTAATCCATTCTACAAAGCCCGCTGGAATGGAACGGCAAGCAGACCCGGAAGCCTGTCGCGCGAGCATGGTCAGTTCACGCTCGCTCAGTTCCAGGCCCGCCGCACGCGTGGCGGCGACGGAGAGCGCCGCGAACCCGCTCGCGCTCGAAGCGATGCCGGCGCCGGTGGGAAAAGTATTTTGCGATTCCACACGCGCCTTGCATTCCGTCTTGGCGAGTGCGCGCACGCGGTTGAGATGGGCGACGACGCGCTGGGCAGCCATCTCGCTTGCCGGTTTGCCGCCGAGGGTGATCTCATCCACGCTCAACTGCTCGTCGAATTCGACCGTCGTTGTGGTCGTCGCATGGTCGAGGTTCATCGAGAGAGAGTCGTTCAAGGGGATGCGGCGGACCGTATCCCGGTTCCCCCAGTACTTGATAAATGCGATATTGCTGTGAGCTACAGCGGTGGTTTTTTGTGATTGCATCGGGTTAAAGTGTTCTTTTGAGTATTGTCATTGCCGCTAGTATACCACCTACTTTCAATGCGTCAATCTTGCCGGCTTGACTCTCGAAGTTGAAAGGGTCGCCAATCTGCATCCTCACGACTCTACAACATCCAGGGTGGTCAGGATGATTGATCGATCAGGCGTTTCGTCTGCTCCAGTTCGCCGGTCAATCCCGACGCCTGAAACTGTGCTGCTGCTTTCTCAAAGTGTTCGCGGGCTGCCTCCGTATTGCCGCGTGCGCGCAAGACTTTGCCCCAGGCAAAGTGTGTGTGTGCGGCCTCGATCACCGCTTCTCCCTCCTCAAAGAGCATCAGGCTTTTTTGCAAGTGTGCTTCAGCCTGCGCATCGTCAGGTCCGTTCACAATAGCCAAGGCTTGCCCCCAAACGCGTTGAGCGATGCCTTCGCTAAAAACCCCGCCCGTTGTCTGTGCTTCTACAACTGCTGCTTCTGCCAGTCGCAGGGCTTGTTCAGTCTTGCCGGCGTCCAGTTCTATTTCGGCGCTTGCCGCGGCAAACCAATCGGCAAAGATCAGCCGTGTGCCGAATTGAGCTGCGATGGCGTTGGCTGCCGCCATGGTCGCACGCGCCGTTTCATGCCTGCCAAGGCGACCTTCAGCCCAGGCTTGAAAACCCAGGACCATATAGTGCACGAGCGGATTTGACCCTTCGGCTTCGTTCACCACCACTCGAGTTTCGTCGAGCATCCGTTCCAGGTCTCCCGCCATAAACTCGACCCGCGCCGTCATTCCGCGGGCGGACACGATCGAGGTCCGGTCGTTCAACTCGAGTGCCTTTTGGAGCGCCTCCTCGCCATGGGTACGCCCTTCCTGGTAATGTCCCTGCCCGGCGAGCGCAATCCCCAGCGAAACCTTGGTCAGAATCCACTCCGGCCAGTTGCCGATGTGTGCCAACGCTGGGATCGCCTGTCCGAGCAATAGGGCCGCTTTACCGAAATGGCCTTGCAGGAAAAAGGTTCTTCCTCCCAGTGCTGATGCAAGCCCAAACAGTTCTTGGTCTTCGGATTCGTGTGCCGCGGCCAATACTTGCTCATAATATAAAGCCGCCCTGAGATGTTCATTGCGGTACGAATACACCCGACCGATCCAATAGTGGACGCGCGCCAAGTTTAACCGGTTGCTCTCTGGCAGTGTTTGCGCCAACGCTTCGGCTTGAAAGAGGCGCGCCAAGTTCTGGTCCGCATTATCAATGCCCCACGCCACACTAACCTGCTTGATCGTCGTATCAATTCGCGCGCTCCGATTTGCCTCTATGTCGGGGAGGCGGGACAGCGCCTCCAGTGCGCTTGCAAAGTGTACGCGGGCTTCGGTGTATGCAGACAGGGTTGCGGCGCGATCGCCCGCACGTGTTGCAAAAGCAGCCGTCTTGGCTTCCTCTCCCGCCTTGGCATAATGCGCTGCCAGCATCGCGGCATACTCGTCCAATTGGTCCGGATAGAGTTCCTCGTATGCTTCGGCGACCTGACGGTGAATTTCCCGGCGTTTTTTCAGTAGAAGCGAATCGTATGCAGCATCTTGGGTCAAAGCGTGCTTGAAAAGGTACAGCCCCTCTTCAGGAAGTGGATACAGCAGTTGGGCATTTTCCAGTTGGGTGAGTTGAACGGCAAGCTGGTCCATCGATATCTCAATTCATGGTGAGTATTCGACCATCAATCATAACCGATTCGTTCTTGCGCAAACTCAGTATACCACTTATATTCGAGAGTTAAAACACGCTCCGACGCAACGTGTGCAACGTGGCGTCGAAATGCAGCTATCATTATCCAACCCTTGACAAAAATACGAGAAAGCATATACTCCGCGTCAAATCAATAAGAGACCCTCGTTAGGCGAGGCGTCTGCGCAAGACACAGGCCGCTGCCCTGGAACGTCGAGAGACGCCAAGGGGTAGACCAGGCAGAGCCGGATCAAGGCTCTGCTACAAGTGGCTGGGACAGCATCCCGCTTTCGTCCACGGGATCTGCGACCTCTACGCTGCGCAGTGCCAAAGCTCAACCAGTGGGGGCTGTCTGACCGCATCGTGCGGTCAGGCGTGGTCGGTTTTGGTCTGCCTCCCTGGTTTACCGGGGAGTTTTTCGTTTACGGTCACGCGCCGACCGGCGCCGAAAAGTTCGCCGTACCGGGCATGATCCGGAAATCGGAAGGCCATTATGGCGAGTCCTCTTCTCAAGACTAAATTGAATATTCCGCCCGCGCATCCTCATCTGGTCGCCCGGCCGCGATTGATGGAAAGATTGAACGAAGGCTTGACGCGTCCTCTTACGCTCCTCTCTGCACCGCCGGGATTCGGCAAGACGACTCTGCTGACGGAATGGCTGGAACATCAGTCATTGCCGGCGGCCTGGTTGTCCTTGGACGAACGCGATAACGACCTCGCCCGCTTTCTGGCGTACTTTGTCGCTGCTCTCGAAACCATCAAGCCGGATATCGGGCGACCAGCCCTCAACCGGCTCCATTCCCGGCGAAGACCGTCACTGGAATCGGTGATGACGTTGCTGAGCAACGATATCGCCGCGATTGGGGACGATCCTTCGACGGCGACGACCCAGGGCGAAAAAATAGGGCTCTGGGCAGGTTTCATTCTCGTGCTCGACGATTACCATTTGATAGAGTTGCAGACCGTTCACGAGGCAATGGCATTTTTGCTCGATCGGCTCCCTCCGGTGATGCACCTCGTCATTGCCACGCGCGCGGATCCACCCTTCCCGCTAACTCTTTTGAGAGCAAGGGGTCAACTCGTCGAATTGCGAGTACCTGATCTCCGCTTTTCATCGGAGGAGGCGACCGCATTTCTCAACGAGCAGATGTGTTTGAATCTGACACCCGAACAGGTCACCGCATTGGAGGCGCGCGCCGAAGGGTGGGTTGCAGGGTTGCAGCTCGCGGCACTTTCGATGCAGGGACGTCAGGACATTGCGGGTTTTGTCAGCGCCTTCACCGGCAGTAATCGTTTCATCCTTGACTATTTGACAGAGGAGGTCCTCCAGCGCCAGACATCGGAGATACAAACCTTCCTGCTGCAAACCAGCATCCTGGACCAGATGAATGCACCGCTGGCTGATGCCGTCACCGGTCGGAACGATAGTGCTCTCGTTCTCGCACAGTTGGAGAAAGCAAACCTCTTTCTCATTCCGCTCGACGATGCGCGTCAATGGTATCGCTATCACCACCTCTTTGACGATCTTTTGCAAAGCCGGTTGCAGCGGTCCCGCCCCGAGCAGATCGCGGAGTTGCATCGGAGGGCCGGCACCTGGTACGAGCAAAATGGATTTCTCAATGAAGCCATTGGGCATGTTCTGGCCATTCCCGATTTCGAATTTGCCGCGCATCTGATCGAACAAGCGGCGCTGCCGCTGCTCCTCCGCAGTGAAAACTCGACCCTTTTCAACTGGATCGGGCAATTACCAGACGACTTGATTCGGGCGCGGCCGTATCTGTGCCTCGCCCACTCGGCAGCACTCTTGAATGTTAATAAGATCGACTTGGCGGAGGCGCGCCTGGCACAGGTTGACGACGCCCAACTGGACCCGCAAACCCGCGCGATGTCCGGTTTGTTGCGGGCAACCATTTCACTCCTGCGCACCGATGCAGAGCAGGCGCTCGAGTCTGCACGCAACACTCTGGCAGCGATGGAAGCGTCCAGCGCCGATCCCAACTCTCCTAGAGCCGAGTTCGATAGTGTCGTCATCCTCTATCTCGTAATGATCCTCGCCGAATTGCAAACCGTCGCTGGCCAACTCCGAGCGGCATACGCCACTTGCTGCCACGGACTCGAAATCGGAAAATCCCTCTCCTTCGGCAGCCCCTGGGGACTGATCCCGGGTTTTCTGCACTTTCGGATTGCAGAGCTGCTCTATGAGTTTAACGAGATTGGCGCCGCCAGTCGGCACGCGGCGCAGAGTCTTGAGATTTGCCAGGCCATCCGCAACGAAGAGATGGAATCCTACGCTCTTGTCGCGCTGGCGCAGATCAAACAGACGGAGGGTGAAGCCGCGAGCGCCTTTGACTTGCTCCAGCGGG
>JBLMXX010000417.1:0-4832 GCA_050257995.1 Acidobacteriota bacterium
GGACGGCGGCTCGGCGGCGAACGAAATGTTCGTCATGGGTGGTCATGTCGGCACGCACATGGATGCTCTGGCGCACGTTTCGCACAACGGGAAGTTATTTGGCGGCATCGATGCGTACGAAAACCAGATCGGTGGACGATTCAAACAACTTGGCATCGATTCAGTTCAGCCCGTGGTCTGTCGGGGCATCTTGCTCGACATCGCGGGATTGAAAAAGGTGGCGACGCTCGCCCCGGGTACGGGCATCGCGGCGGACGATTTGCGCCGAGCCGCCGAACGAGAAGGCATCACGCCGCGCAAAGGTGATGCGGTCCTCGTTCGCTCCGGTTGGTCGGCGAATTGGGCGAATCCGTCGACGTATATCGGGCTCGAAGCGGGCGTCCCGGGCGTTGACCCATCGGGCGCGGAATTGATCGCGAGTTGGGGCGCGCGCGTCACGGGGCACGACTCGGTGGCATACGAACAGATTCGTCCCGGGGTGGGTCACAGTCTGTTACCCGTGCATCGAATTCTATTGGTCGAGCACGGCATCCACATCGTCGAGAATTTGAATCTGGATGCATTGGCGCGCGATAAGGTGTACGAATTTCTCTTTATGGTATCTCCGCTCAAAATGGTAGGCGCAACGGGCTCGCCGGTTCGTCCGGTGGCGGTGATCGCCGCATGAGCGAGGTTAAACTGATCGAATCCCTCGCCCATTTTGTCCAGGCGACGACGTTTGATGAATTGCCGAGCGCCGTTGTGTCGAGCGTCAAGCAGCGTTTTCTCGACACGATTGGAATTGGTCTCGCCTCGGCGGCGGAATCGCTTGGCGCTGGCGTTGCCGATCTCATCGCCGTTTGGGGCGGCCGTGAGGAAGCCGGTCTCATCAGCCGCCCGGGACGCTATCCCGCGCCGAACGCCGCGCTTTACAACGGCACGCTCGCACACAGTTTGGATTTTGACGACACGCATTTGCCGTCCGTTTTGCATCCGAGCGCGAGTGTGGTCCCCGCCACGCTCGCCATCGCCGAAGCGTTGGGGGCGACGGGTCGCGAGGCGATTGCCGCCGCGGCGACCGGTTACGAGGTTTGCGTGCGACTGGGCATGGCAGGCTACGATCCGCAACTCGGCAATTCGATTTTCTTTGAAAAGGGCTGGCACGCGACGTCGATCTGCGGCGCGCTCGCGTCGGCAGCCATCGGCGCCAAGTTGCTGAAACTCGATGCCTCAGCCATCGCGAGTGCCATGGGCATTGCGGCGAGCATGGGGTCGGGGTTGCTCGAAGCGAATCGCGCCGGCGGCTCCGTCAAGCAGTTGCACTGCGGGTGGGCGGCGCATAGCGGCATCACGGCGGCGTTGCTCGCTCAACGCGGATACACGGCTCCGCCGACCATTCTGGAAGGACGGTTTGGATTTTACACCGCGTTTTGCGATGGCAAATTTTTCGCCGAGTCGGTCACAGACGGCTTAGGTGAGCACTGGGTCGCACCTGAAATCTTTTTCAAGCCCTATCCCTCCAATCATTTTACGCATGCAGCGATCGACGCCGCCATCGCGTTCAAACAATCGCATCAATTCACGCCGGACGATATTCAAGCGATTGAGTTGGGCGCCGCGTCCGCGCCGCTACGCACCATCGGCGAGCCGCGCGACCAAAAGATCAAACCGCAGAGTGGCTACCACGCGCGCTTTAGCGGCCCGTTCGCCGTGGCGACCGCGCTTTTGAAATCGAGCGGCTTGGGGGTGTCGTTTGAGAACTTTACCGATGATAATGCACGCGACCCCGTTCACCTGGCGCTTGCCGCCAAAGTCACGACCTTTGTCGATCCCGAATGCGAACGGATTTATCCGAATCAATTTCCAGCCGTGCTGCGAATCCATCTCAAATCAGGCGAGACTTGGGAAAAGCGTGTGATGGCAAATCGCGGCGGACCTGGAAATCCATTGTCGGACGACGAGCTGTTTGTCAAGTTCAAGTTGAATGCGGAACGTTGTCTCACGACCGCGCAGATCGCTCGACTCGCCGAAACGATTCAGGGGTTGGACCGCCTGGAACGGATTGGCGAGGTGATGACCGGGACGCGTATGCAAAAGTTTGTTCCATAATCATGCCAGCCGGGTGCCTTGCTTGCACCGGCGGGTTGAAAATATATTTCAAGGAGGGAACGATGAACGTCAAGCACATGCGCCAGATCTTGGCGGCGAGTATATTGATTCTTGTAGCCGTGGCTTGCGCTCCTGCCGCAACGCCTACGGCGGTCCTGCCTGCACCGACCGCAGCGAGACCGACCACCGCTCCAAACCCGGCACCGGCGGCAACCCAACCCTCCGCCGCTCCACAAGGTTCATTGATCGTGGGGCTTGGCAACATCCCAGGGACGGGTGATCCACACAAGTTTGTGGCGCCGCCTTCGGCGTGGTTGAACTATTTGGTGTTTGACGCGTTGTTGGAAAACGACGACAAGTACGAACCACAACCCGCGCTCGCCGAGTCATACAAAAATGTCTCACCCACCGTTTGGGAATTCAAACTGCGCCCGGGTGTGAAATTCCAAAACGGCGATGCTTTGACCTCCGCCGACGTGAAATTCTCATTCGATCGCGTATTGAGCTCGGGCGGGAAATTGCCGCAGCAGGCACGCGTGCTGACCATCGCCAAGGTGGAAGCGGTGGATGATCTCACCGTGCGTTTCACGACCGACAAGCCGGACCCGTTGTTCTTGAAACGCATTGCGTCACACTATATCATCCCTCAAAAATATTTCACGGCGCAAGGCGAAGATGGATTTGGCAAGGCGCCGATTGGCACCGGTCCGTTCAAAGTGACCGAACTCACACCCGACAACCAGTTGGTGTTGGAGGCATTTGCCGGTTCGTGGCACGGCGCGCCCAAGGTTGCCAGAGTCGTGTGGAAGGTCATTCGTGAACCGGCGACGCGCGTCAACGCGCTCAAGACCGGCGAAATTGACATCGCGCAAGCCATCCCGCCCGATCAAATCGCCGGACTGAAATCCGCCGGCATCCAGGTTTTGCCGGTCGCACGCGCCCAGGTTCAAACGGTCGCATTCAATACCACTTTGAAAGATTCACCGCTTGCGAAAAAAGAGGTCCGTCAGGCGTTGAACTATGCCGTGGACAAACAAGCGCTCGTGGACTCGCTTCTCACCGGTTTTAGCAACCCGGCCAATGGTGAAATCGTCGGACCCGATTCCTTCGGTTACAATCCCGATCTCCAACCGTACGCGTACGATGCGAAAAAAGCCAAGCAAATGCTGGCCGATGCCGGGTATCCTAACGGTTTCACAATGAAGATGGAAGCGACGGTTGGGAATTTTCCGAACGATAAACAACTTTACGAAGCCGTGGCGAGTTATCTGTCGGAGGCGGGCGTCAAGGTTGATTTTAAGGTCATCGAGTTATCGGTGTGGCTGAAAGAGTTTTACAGCTTGCCCGATCAACCGCCGATGTTTGTGCAGGGCTTGCAGTATCTGCCGTTCATGGATTCCGACCTTTCGCTGGCTTGGTATTCGTGTTCGCAGGCGGAGGCCACGCGCCGCTTTTGCAATGACGCGTTCGAAGCGAAATTTACGGCGAGCCGAGCGGAAATGGACCCACAAAAGCGTCTCAAGTTATTGCAGGAGGCGAATGCCATTTTGCGAGAAGAAGCGCCGGCACTATTCTTGTATCAACTCAGCGATATTTGGGGACTCTCGTCCAAAGTAAGCGGTTTGGCGCCGCGCTCCGATGCGGTCCTGACGTTGGAACGGGTTGTCAAAAAATAAGCCAATGGCATGACCGGGTAACGATCAAGACGACATGCTCACGCGTTATGCGGTTAAAGTAGTCGCTCAACTCGTCCTGGTTGTGGGCGGGGTCAGCACGGCGCTGTTCCTTCTCTTGCGTCTCTCCGGTGACCCCGCCGCAACCATGGCGGGTCCCGCGGCCAGTCCACAAATCATCGCCGCGCTGCGACAGCAGATGGGATTGAATGATCCCCTCTGGATTCAATATATCCGCTTTTTGGAAAATGCGCTGCGTTTGGATTTTGGAAACTCGTACCGTTTCACCGCGCCGGCGTTGCCCCTGGTTCTGGCGAGGATGCCCGCCACGTTGCTCCTTGCCACTTCGGTCGTCTCGGTGAGCATTCTGATTGGTTTCCCGGCAGGTATCTGGAGCGCGGTGCGTCCTGAGAGTATCGCCGCCAGACTGATCTACGGCTTGAGCTATGCCGCGCAAGCCATCCCGGGTTTCTGGCTCGCGCTATTGCTAATCATTGTGTTTGCCGTTCGGTTGCGGTGGCTGCCCTCCTTCGGCGCCGAAACTCCGGCGCAACTCATCTTGCCGACGTTGACGCTGGCGCCGTTGTTGAGCGCGCGCATCACCTTGATGCTGAATGACAGTGTGCGGCGCGTGCTCAATGAAGATTACGTACGCACCGCGCGGGCAAAAGGATTACTGCCACGCCAAGTGCTCGCGCGTCACATTATCCGTAACGCGTTAATCTCGGTCGTGACGCTGATCGGAATCGAATTCGCGCATCTCTCCGGTGGGGCGGTCATCACCGAAGTCATCTACTCCTGGCCCGGGGTTGGCAGTTTCCTGGTCGAAGGGGTTCTGGCGCGCGATTATGCCATCGTGCAAGCCTGTGTCTTTGTGATCGCGCTGGTCGTGATGGTCATCAACCTGGTCGTCGAATTATCATACGGGTTTCTCGATCCGCGAATTCGAACGAATTGATGGGTGAGCAGTGAATCGTCAGTTGCTAAACGGAATGATCTTGATGGTAGGATTGATCGTCTTGGCGCTGGGCGTCCCTGTTCTCCTGGGATACAACCCGGACAAGATCGATT
>JBLMXX010000418.1:0-6312 GCA_050257995.1 Acidobacteriota bacterium
TCCTGCAGGGAATGGGTCTGCCGATTGGGGCGCCGCCGGAAAAGTGGGTCCTGGATGAACCGGCCCGAATCTTCACCGCCGCCGAGGCGTACGTGAATGCCGGTTCGCAAATCATCCTGACCTGCACGTTCGGTGGGACCGAGTATCGCCTGGCCGGTTCTGGACTGGACGCGTCGGCTTATGAAATCAATCGCATCGCCGCCGAGCTGGCTAAAGAGGCGGCGGGCAAGCGTGCGCTGGTAGCGGGCTCGATCGGACCGCTTGGCTTGTTGTCCATGACGGTAGAAGGCGTGAGCTATGACGACGCCATGGAACAATTCTCCGACCAGGCGCGGGCCCTCGCGGACGGCGGGGTGGACCTGATTCACATTGAATCCATGAGCGACCTGGACGAAGTGCGAGCGGCGGTCGAGGGAGTTCGCCGGGTTGTGGACCTGCCGATCTTTGTCACGATGACGTTCGACCGAGGCGGAAGGACGCTCGTCGGAGTCACGCCGCTCCTGGCAGCCCAGTACCTGGACGAGCTTCACCTGGCTGGATTCGGCGCGAACTGCGGCAGCGGACCGGAGGAAACGGGATACTTTTTGCATGCCATGCGGACGGTGGCTCCACAGGCTGTCTTGATCGCCAAGCCGAATGCTGGAATTCCGACGGTGACCCGGGGCAAGCCCGTCTACCCGATCGATCCTGACAGGTTTGCGTTTTACGCGCGCGAGTGGTTAACGGCAGGCGCCCGCGTTATCGGCGGCTGCTGCGGCACCACGCCCGAGTACATTAGGAAATTAGCACACCTGCGGTAGGCTCACCCCGAAATTTGCCCAATCCCCCTTCTTTTGCTATAATAGACCCACTCTCTGATCAAGGAAAGAGGTTCTGTGGGCCTGTATCTCAACATTATTCAAATCATTATCTCCATCACCCTGATGGTTATTATTCTCATCCAGGTGAAAGGCGAAGGAATGGGCGGCGTTTTTGGCGGCGATTCCGGTGTGGCGCGCACGCGCCGCGGCCTCGAACGCACGCTGTTCAATGCCACCATTGTGCTCTCCGCGGTTTTTCTCCTCGTTTCATTCCTCAGCGCGTTCTTTGCCGTTCGTTCCTAGTGCAGCATCAGACGAGCTTGTAGGCAATGCAACCGCTAAACCGCTCGGATTCAGAGGTATCCTTAAAGCGACTGTTTTTAGGGTCGTCTGAAGCTGCACTAGGCGCGCCGCGAGTCCTGGATGACCGAGGTCGCGTTTAGGTGAAATACATCCGCTGGCAGGCCCTCATTGCGCTGGTCGGAGTCATCTTCCTCAGCGCGGTGTTTGGGTTCCTCGCGTTCAACTCGACGACCATCGAGCGCCCGGATTACGGCGGGACCTACATCGAAGGGATCGCCGGACGGCCCAGCGCCATCAACCCCGTCTTTAGCCAGTATAACGACGTGGACCGCGATATCGCGGCGCTGGTCTTTACGGGTCTCACGCGCGCAGACGAGAATGGGAACATCGTGCCCGATCTTGCCACCGGGTGGAACAGTTCGCCGGACGGGCTGGTCTATACGTTCACGATCCGCAGCGACGTGCGGTGGCACGACGGCGTCGCTTTTGGACCGGAGGATGTGCTGTATACCATCCATTCGATCCAGGACCCTGCCTATAAAGGTCCCCCGAACCTTTCCGCCTTCTGGCGCACGGTGGCGGTCACACCCATTGACAATACCCGTATTCGCTTCCAGCTAACCCAGGCGTATGCCCCGTTCCTCAATTACACGACCCTGGGACTGCTCCCGGCTCACCTGCTCAAGGATGTCCCATCGGGCGATTTGTTGCAGAATTCGTTCAACCGCCGTCCGGTCGGCACGGGACCTTTTCAGGTCACCCAGGTCACGGGCGACAGCCTCTATTTGGACGCCAACAAGAATTTCTACGGTCCGCGCCCTTACCTCGCCCGCATCCAATTCAGATTCTATCCGGATTACGAGTCCATCTTTGCCGCGTTCGGTCGCGGCGAAGTGGAGGGAATCTCGCGCATCCTCCCGGCGTATCTGCCCAAAGCGCGCGCGACAAGCAATCTCCAGCTCTACAACACACGCATTGGCGGCTATTCATTGGTCCTGTTAAATCTCGGCAAGCTCCCGTTCCAGGACAAAGCCGTGCGTCAGGCGCTCTTGTATGCCATCGACCGCCAGCACCTCATCAATGACCTGCTCCAGGGGCAAGGGCTGGTGGCGGCGAGCCCGATCGAGCCCGGTTCGTGGGCTTTTGATTCGGCGCTGACTCAATATCCATACGACGCCGAAAAATCCAAAGCCTTGTTGGACGGCGCGGGCTGGAAAGACGCCAATGGCGACGGCATCCGCGAAAAGGACCGGTCGGCGCTCTCGTTCACGCTCATCACGACGGACGACCCGACCCGTACCGCGCTGGCGAATGAGATCGCCAAAGCATGGCAGGCGGTCGGGGTAAAAGCCACCGTGCAGCCGGTGCCGGCGTCACTGCTGGTCCAAAACGTTCTGCGCCCGCGCCAGTTTGATGCCGTCCTCTACGACTGGCGCAACCTTTCCAGCGACCCGGACCAGTATGAGAACTGGCATCAGACTCAGATTCCGACGTCGACCAACCAGGGGCAGAACTATGGGGGCGTGGACGACCGCGATATCAGCGAGGTGTTGGAAGCCGCACGCCGTACTAATGATCAGGTCAAGCGGACCGAATTATATCGGCGTTTTCAGGAATTGTTCGTGGACCGGACGCCCGCGTTATTGCTCTTCTATCCGGTATATTCGTACGGTGTGGATACTCGCGTTCAGGGCATCTCGGTAGCTCCGATGGTCGCGCCCAGCGACCGGTTCCGGAATGTCGCGCAGTGGTTTTTAAAGACCAAGCGCGTAATGTCGAGCATGGAGCCCGCCGAGGTCCCGACCGTGCAGGTGGTGGCGACCGCCGTCCCGACGGCGCTGCCGCCAACCCCCATCCCGCCGCCGCCGCCATCCGTCGCCCCGCCGACCGCAGCGCCGGTCGAGTCTCCCACGGCGTCGCCGCCACCGCCCTCGATCACTCCGCCTACGGAGGCTTCACCCACCGCGGGAGTGGGGGTCCAGTGTACGAGTCAAAATTCCATTATTACGTCGCCGCTGTCGGATAGCACCGTATCCGGTTTGGTCGAAATCCGTGGCACAGCCGCGCGCCCTAATATGACCTATTGGAAGCTCGAATATCGCTCCGATAGCGTTCAGACGTATACCCAGCTGTATCGTTCCGAGTCACCGGTGACGGATTCGGTTCTCAGTCTCTGGTCCACTAAAACGGTCCCGAACGGGATCTATTGGTTGCAGATCACCGTCGTGGACAACACCGGTAACTTTGGGATACCCTGCCAGGTCCGTGTGAATGTCGGAAACTAGCCGGCGGGCAAACCGGTGAGGCGTGCGCTCTCGGTGCGATTCCGTTTGACAAAATACGCGATTGGCATAAAATATAGGCTAGTCGCCGAGCTGGCGGAATTGGCAGACGCGCACGTTTCAGGGGCGTGTGGACGTGAGTCCATCAGGGTTCAAGTCCCTGGCTCGGCATCTCCCGTGGGGTCAAATACCCCAGAGCAGAACGCTCTGGGGTTGATTTTTGACCGAAACCGCGCGGTATTTTGACAAAAAAGCGGTTCGCAAGTATAATTGCTTGCCGTTGATTGAAAGAGGCAAGCGGAGGATTTCCCGTGTACGCTGTCATCAAGACTGGTGGAAAACAGTATCGCGTCGCCGTGGGCGACAAAATCGAAGTCGAAAAATTGCCGAATGCCGTGGGCGACAAGGTAACCCTGGACAGCGTCCTGATGGTTGAACAGGATGGCAAGGTGAGCACCGGTTCGCCGCTCGTCGCGGGAGCACAAGTGATCGCGACCATTGTCGGCGAAGGCCAAGGCAAAAAGACCACCCATTTCGACTATCGCAACAAGCATCGCCGGCGCAAGACGGTCGGTCACCGGCAATTGTTCACGCGGCTTGAAATTTCAGAAATCAAAATTTGATCTTTGAGGGTTTGACATGGCACACAAGAAAGGCGGCGGATCATCCCGCAACGGTCGCGATAGCAATGCCCAGCGCCTGGGCGTCAAGCGCTTTGACGGCGAGTGGGTGCATTCCGGAACGATCATCGTCCGGCAGCGCGGCACGCGCGTCCGTGCCGGCCTCAATGTCGCCGTGGCAAAAGATGATACGCTGTATGCGCTAGTGGACGGGCACGTCAAATTCGAGCCGTTCAGCCAGGACCGCAAGCAGGTCAGCGTGTATCCCAAGGTCGACGCGGCGTAGCTCGACGCGTTCGGTCTTTAATCAGAAAGGTTGTGTATCGTGAAGCCAGGCATTCATCCAACTTGGTATCCTGAAGCCGTCGTAACGTGTGCGTGTGGCAACACGTGGACGACCGGCTCGACTAAAAAAGAAATCCATACCGATGTATGCTCGAACTGCCATCCGTTTTTTACAGGCGAGCAGCGCATCGTCGATACGGCAGGGCAGGTTGAGCGCTTTATGAAGCGCATTTCCGCCAAAGAGCAAATCGCGGCAGCCCAGCCGGGTCCTGAAGAGAAAAAGTCAAAGAAGGAAAAACGCCGCGAGCGCAAGACCGGAACGGTCGTCGAGCCGCCGGCCCAGCAGCCGCCGGCAGAATTGCCGCTGGCGGTGGCGCAGGCGCCGTCCGCGCCCGTCACCGAGATGCCGGAAACGCCGGCTGCCTCTGAGCCCGAAGGGGTCGAGCCGGCCCAGGCGGCGGTCGAAGGCGGAGCCGCCGAGATGTCGGACGCCGTTTCAAATGCAGAGTTGCCGGAGGGCGAAGACCAGGGCGTCAAGTCGAAAGCTCCGAGAAAATCTGGAACCCGGCGAACCGCCCCGCCCCAACCCAAAGCCAGCGAGCCGAACGAACCTAAGGAATAAGCCGCGAGCAGGGGTTCAAGTGAAATTCGAGAGACAGAGGACTCCTCTGTCTCTCTTCCTTTAACGGAGGCAGGACGATGAATGATGCTGCCCGTGAACGCGAACGCGCGCGGGGCCATATCGAATTGATCTGCGGCTCGATGTTCTCGGGCAAGACCGAGGAATTGATCCGGCGGCTCAAGCGGGCGGAGATTGCCCGGCAGCGCGTCCAGGTTTTCTCGCACTCGCTCGACACTCGCTACGGGGAAAGCAAAGTGGCATCCCACAACGGCGTGGACCGGCAAGCCATTCCGGTCCAGAGGGCCGAGCAGATCCTCGAGCGCCTCGACCCCGAGGCCACCGTCGTCGCCATCGACGAAGCCCAGTTCTTCGATTGGAAGATTGCCGAGCTGGCGAACCTGCTCGCCGACCGCGGCGTGCGTGTCATCGTCGCCGGTCTCGACGTGGACTTTCGCGGTGAGCCGTTCGGTCCGATGCCGCTCTTGATGGCGCAAGCCGAGCACGTCGACAAGCTGTCCGCCATTTGCGTCGTTTGCGGGGCGCCTGCCTCGCGCACCCAGCGGCTCATTAACGGCGCACCCGCCAAGTATGACGACCCGGTGATTCTCGTCGGAGCGAACGAAGTCTATGAAGCGCGCTGCCGCCACTGCCACCTGGTGCCAGGGCGCGACGCGGCGCGTACATAACGTCAAAGCCGGTGACCCAATTTGAGAGACCAGTCTCGCAGGGCGCGCGGTTCGATTTCTCCCCCCTACCGTGCCGATGTCTATGCCCTCGTCGCGTATGTTCTCCTCGCGATCGTCCTGACCTATCCCCTGGTCCTTCATTTAACGACCCACGTTGCCGGTGATGGCAGTGACGACCCCGCCCTCGCGTGGAACTTGTGGTGGGTCCCCTATTCCATCTTGCAGTTGAATTCCAGCCCGATTTACACCCACTATATGTTTTACCCGCTTGGGCTCAACCTCGCTTTTTATACTCTCACCTACCTTAATGCTTTTATCGCGATTCCGCTTCAATTTGCGCTCAACCTTGTGATCGCGGCGAATGCCAATTTGTTGCTCTCGTTCGCACTAGGCGGCTTTGGCGCCTATCTCCTGACCCGGTATCTCCTTCGCCAATCATCCGCCGCCGATTACCCGGCGCCCTTCGCCGGTGAGTGGGCGGCGTTTGCTGCGGGCGCGCTGTATGCTTTCTCGTCGAATAAATTGCTCTATGCCTCGCTTGGGCAGTTCAATATTGCGTCTTCACATTGGATTCCTTTTTATGTCCTCTTTCTCCTGAAACTCACAAATACCTGGGACTCGACGGACACGTGGCGCCGGATGCGTTATGGCTTTATGCTGGGTCTCTTTTTCCTCTTCCAGGCGCTGAGCGAATTCATCTTTGCCTCCTTTCTC
>JBLMXX010000419.1:0-8837 GCA_050257995.1 Acidobacteriota bacterium
GAACATCCGGTTAGGTCCACCGCCCGCGGGTGCAATTTCTGCCATAATGATGTCTCCTTTTCTTGCGAAATCGCCTGAGGATATGCTCTCGCGATCAGCCGATCAGTTCCAGGTTCAGCCAGGGCACAAAGACCTGTTCTCCCCCGGTTAATTCAATTTCTGCTCCCCAAGCCGAAATGCCGCTTTCCAGCGTCTGCGGCAGTTTCGGCACGCTTACGATCTTTCCGACGGCTCCCATATGCGGCGCGCGCAGGATCCGCACGGTCGCGCCCGCCTCCCCCGTCAATTCTGTCATGGTCGGCACGTCGAGTGGCGCCCCCATGGCCGCCAGGGCAGGGATGAAGACTTCGGGTTGCGTCGCGCCTCCGCGAGTGCGGCTGGACGTGTTCAGAGTCGCTTCTTCGCCATCCCGCGACGAGAGCAAGTCAAAGATGGGCGCCGCCATAGGATGGTCGCCAAACGCCTCGGTGACCAGGACTGGAATACCGAGTGTCTCTACCAGTTCCTTGAGCTGAGACGGCAGCCCCCCCACGATCACCCCCGCCACGCGTTCCTGTGCCGCGCGACGGAGCGCCGGCTCCGTAATACCCCCGCCGGCCAGCAGCACCGCTCCGCGCGCGGTGACGTCGACCTTTTCCTCTGCCAGAACGTCGGACGGCGACTCGACCACCTTTTTCAAAACTCCATACCCTTCGCCGCCGCCGCCCCAGATCCCCTGCACCACCAGTCCCACAGCTTCGATGACAATGCCGCGATTGGGCATCACGTCGACTACGTTGCCGCGATACAGCGCCCGGAGCTCAATCGGGGCTCCGTCGAGTTCCATCACCACCCAGCTCCCCTGGATGGCGGCGATCCGTCCCGAACCGGGAGCGCGATAAATCCGTTGGAGCGTCCCCATCAGCTCCGGCTTGGAGGCGATGATCTCGCGCGACGCCACCAGGTCTCCACTTCTCTTCAGCAGATACTTGGACAGTGTGGTTTCAGATACGTGCAGATACCGGGCGAGCGGCACCGGGTAGAGGTGCGCTTCACTCGACGCGCGCGCGACGACATCCAGCGGATCGACCCGACTGCCGATCGACAGGGTCACTTGGCCTCGCACCGGCAGCCGCCGCTCGCGCCGAATGCGCGTGAGTGGCAGTACGCGTGTTTGAGTCAGAGGAGGTATGTTCAAATCAACTCCCCACGTCCCAGAACCACTGTTGAATTTTCTCCCGCCGGCTGTCGGCATCCGGTGGGAGCGTGATGGGCCGTCCTCGTGCGTCGATGATCAAGCCAATGGCGCCCCCCTCGACCTCGGCTTTAAAGGTCCCCCGGCGCTTGGGACCGAGGTCGACGCCCGACGACGCGTGTATCTGGAGCGATGCCTTTTGGCCGGGTGCGAGCGGGACGACTTCGAGGGAGCCGTGCTCCACCTCGACGGTGATCGGACCACTGCCGGACGGTTGGACCTGGATGCGCAGGTCGGTTTCCCCATCGCGGTTGGTGGAGGTCGGAGCAATCACCGTGCCTAACGTCACAAAAGCATCCCGTTCGATCACGCTGGCGGCGGCTTCCGGGTTGAGCGCGGCAAGTACGCCGAACGCGGGAGCCAATCCGAGCGAATCGACCGCCAGCGTAAAGACTCCGCGCGGTTGCAATGCATCCAGCCCCAGCAGCGCCAGTGAGCCATAATCGGAATTGTGCGCGAACGCGCCTCCCGTCAGCAAGATCAGATCGAGCGAGTCCAGTTGCAGATTCTGATCGCGCGCGGCAATCGCGAGCGCCTGGCGGACCGCGGCTTGCTGCAAGCGGGCATCGTCGCGTGTCATTGGAAAACTCGCGGGGTGGACCGCGGCGTGCAGATACTGTGCCAGGGCATCATCAGGAGTTGTTTCTGCCGGCAGCCAATCTAGCAGCGCCTGTATCCCGGATTGGGCGATAACTTGTTCCAGGGAGCACCCGATGCCGAGGTCTGAACGAACCAGGCGCGTAAAAGAATCTCCGCGCGCGACCGCGATGACGGTGGAGGTGCTCCCGACGTCTGCGCCCAACACTCCCATGTCGAAACGGCGGCTCAGAAAACGGATCACGTTCTCAAAACCGCGCGCGCTGGGCAGCACTGGTTCGGCCGTCCAGTTGGTCAGCCCGCCAATCCCCGCCAATCGGGCGATCTTGCGTTCCTGGTACAGGGACTCTAGTTCACGCTGGAGGGCGCCGGGGTTTTCCCGGTTGAGCGCGGGGTGGACATTGTCGACGGCCCGCAGTGGCGCCACCTGGCCAATCCGCGCCGCGATCTCGGACCGCGCGTTGCGATTACCCGCGAAGATGACGACCGGCTGTGTCCCTTCCTCCATCGAGGCGGCGATGGAAGCGACAAGGTTCGCGATTTCATAGAGGGCTGTGGTCGCGCCGCCGTCGATCCCGCCCACCAGGACGATGACCTCTGGATTCGCGCGCGCCAACGCCTCAGCGGCGATCACGGCGGGGTCTTGGGTGGGTTTTTGGGTCGATTCCTTTTCGCCGTCCTTGCCCGCCTCCGTCCGCAGCCATCGCCCGCCGGTCTCGTCCAGAGCCAGCGTGGCTTCGACATTGGCATAGGTGTTATGCACCGCGAGCGCGGCGCTCGCAACGCTCACCGCGCGGCTCAGCCCGACGATGGCAACCCGGAGCGGACGGGGCGCGCTCGTCGTCGCCGCAAAGGCGTCGACTCCCTGACCGTTCTGGCGTTCCAGCGTTAATAGTTGTCCTTCATCGGTAAGACAAATACGACCGGTCAGCGCCTGGATTTGTTGAATCGCCCGCCGGACGCCGACCAGCACGTCCGCGGTCGGAGGGTCAGCCGTGGTGGGGGACGCACCGGAGCACAAAAAGCGATACTCGCCGCCCACACGATCTACCAGTCCGACTTTGGTGATTACGCTTCCAATGTCGGCGACCAAAAGTGACTCGGGTTTGTCGGAATCAGCCATGGCGAAATTTCAAGTTGGGACAGCTCTTGGATTTCGGTTCTTGATTTGTTGTAACGAGTTCTATCGTCCCTGTCTCCGGCAAGACGCTACCGCCGTCTGTCGAAAATATGTCTCTCGGAGACCGGGCATCATCGCACGACTTGGAGCCAGTCGTGCAGCAAGTAATACACGCGACCGATCAAGATTGAAACTCGCGACACCGCCGTGCCGGCAAAGATCGCTCCGAAAGCGCCGAGGATGAACCAGCGGCCCAGAAGGCTCCATCCCCGGCCCAGCACGTCCAGTGCGCGCAGCGTTGGTCGCTCTGCGCCCGTGGCAAAACGAAAGGAGAGGAATGCTCCAATCGTGCCGATGACCAGGAGGGCATTGTCGACCAGGACCTCCCAGCCCAACGAAGGCGTAAACGGCAGTATCGTCGCGCGGATCTGGGGAAGCAAGGCACCGCTGAGCGCCCCCCCGATTGCCAGGGCGCTGCCGACGCCGAAAAGGAAGGCGATTGCAATGTTACCAAACGGCGCCCACGCCGTGCGCAGTTTCAGCAACAGCGCCAATCCCAGCGCCAGCGGGATGAAGAGTAGACTGTTGCCGGTGGGATCGCTCACCAGTGGCGTCACCAGCCGGGGGACCAAAATCAAATAGACCGCGACGGTGACCGCATAACCCCCGGCAACGCCGACAAAGATCGCCTGCGCCAGCCGAAATAACGGCGTATCACCCAAAAGGTAACTAAAGACGAGGAGCGTCAGAACTGCGCCGGCCCATAAGCCTATGAGGTCAGCACTCATGTTGCCTTGCCCCGCGAAGCACGCGCGGTCTCGCTACCGCGCGCGCGGGAGACCCAATAAGCAATGTTTCCAAGCACGATGATCAGCACCAGTACCACGTGCGCCGCGCTCTGCGCGTCCACGCTCGTCACTGCCAGCCCCGGTTGGTTGGACAAGATTTCGTACTGCGCGGCGCCGACCAGCCCGCTCAACACGGCGTCGATCTGTTTGGCATCGTAATAAGCCTGCGCCTTCGGCTCCACGCCCGCGCTTACTCCGGCGGCGATGTGCGCGCCTCCGCGCGGCTGGACTTGTTCCATCCACATCTTGAGCGAGTCCTCAGAACCCGCCAGTTCGACGACGAGCGCCACGTTACGCATACTCTTGATATTCGCCGTGATGGGAAGGGAGCCCAGTTTCTGTTTCTGGACAAAATCGACACTGTTGGCAGACAGGCCGCTCGTCGCCAATTGGGACAAGCCCGCTTCATGGCCTGCCAGGTAGCCCGCGTTCACGAAATCCGATCCGTACCGGTAATTGGGGACGCCCGCCGCCGCCGTGTCGAGTATCCGCTGGGCGATCTGCGGTCCCAACTCCAGCGTGCTGACCGCAATGATCTTGATCCGCCGCCGGATCAGGTCGCGGACGATGGCGTTGGCTTGAAGGTCCATCTCGCCCGCCATGCTCGCATCGTAATCGAACGCGACCAGCACTGTCGAGCTAGAAGGCAGTCCCTGGAGTAGTTCATAAAAACCTTCGGCCGGCGTCCGCCGGATCGGCAGCATTGAGCGCGCCAGGCTGAAAGGAAGCAATAGCGGGACAATGACGGCGAGCGTCAGCAGGAGGTAGATGAATGGGCGGATTGCCAAAGCCCGCCTGCCCTTGGCGGCAGGCAATTCTGCTTCTCCCGCCGGCGCGGCCAGAATAGAGTCAAAAAGATGCACTCCGGCAGGGGCTTGGGGTTGCGCAGCCGCCTTGGTCTGAACATGCGGTTCGGCGACGGCGACCGCCAGCGGTAGGACGCCGCGCAGCCCTGCCAGTGGACCGACTTCTTCACTCGGCTCGCCTGCCAGCTCGGCGGGCGTGAGCGCAACCTCGTCCTTTGGCCTGAGCGCCGCAATCCACGCCGGAACCTCCTCAGGTCGCGCCGCCTCTATCTTTTCCTCGGGCGCCTCCGCCTCAGCGGAAATTTCCGCGGCTCGTTCGGCCGGCATGGCCAGCCGCAGCCAGTCCGGGATCTCCTCTTCGAGCGGTTTTTCCAGCCCGGCTGCCTCAGCAGGAACAAGAGGAATTTCGGCGCCCGCGTCTTGTTCAAGCGACTGGATGAGCGATTCGGTTTCTGCTCCCTGGATCTCTGGAATCGTTTCCGCAGGCGCCTCCGCGGGTTCGCGCGCCTGCAGTTCCTTGATCCAGTCCGGGATTTCTCCATCCGTAGCCGGGACCGGAGCGGGCTCTTCGGCAGCGGGAAGAGCGGGGACCTGCTCAATCCAGGTTGGAGTCTCGGGAGGCGTTTCTTCCGGGGTCGAGGGCAACAGCCAGGATGGGAGCGCGGCTTGGTCTTCCGTCTTGGGCGGCTCGACCTCTTCCCCCAATTGGTCTATTGGAGCAGGCACCGGGGGCTCGTCCTGGACCGGTGATGGCTGCACGGGTGACTCTAATGAGGATTGATCCAGCCAGACGGGCAATTCGCTACCCTCCGCGGGGGCGGGTTCCTCTGTGTCAATGCCAGCCGCATGCTCGATCCAGCTAGGGATGGTGATCTCTGCGTCTGACTTGATCTCGCGCGGGAAAGGTTCGCGCGACTCTGGCTCTTCCGTATCTTGCTCCAGCCCGGTCTCTGCGGCGGGACCGGATGGCGCGCCGCTTGCTTGCTCTTCGCCGCCTAGGGTCATCTCCGAAGATGCCTCGGCATGTAACTGCCTGAGCCAGTCCGGGACATCTTCTTCATGGCGCGGCGGCACGGGGACTTGCTCTTGCGCCTGTAGCTGTTTGATCCAATCCGGTGCGTCCTCCGAGACCTGACGCGCGGCGGGTTCTTCTTCAGCCGGGGGTTCTGCGCGCAGGCGCGCCAGCCAATCTGGTACCTGGTCCTCACCTTCGCCGCCTGCCTGCACCGGTCCAGTTTCAGAAACTGGGGAGGGCCGAGACGTTTCTTCGACCGGCATTGAGGAGCGCAGATTCCGGAGCCAATCCGGTATCTCGGTCTCCCCTTCGGTCGTTACGTCCTGTCCAGAACCGGACTCTTCTCGGCTTTCCGACGGGGGCGGGGCATCTCGTAATGTTTGCGTTTCGTCATGCGCGGGCTCTTCAGGGACGGCACTCGCGGGCGATGGAGTTTCCTGCTCAGCATGTGCCGGGCTCGGCGGGATTTTGGTGGGGAGTGACAGCCCTTTGATGGGATGCGCGCTGGCGGGCTTTTCGGAATCGGGTTCCGCCGTCAGCGGCACCAGGCGCGCGCCACAGTTGGTGCAAAAGACGGTTTCCACCTGGTTGGCAGTCCCGCACATCGGGCAGATAGCACCCGAAGCGGGCTTGAGCCGCGCGCCGCAATTATTGCAGAACTTGCTGCCTTCTCGATTTTGGGTACCGCACTGTGAGCAATAAAGCACCAGAAGTTTACCTCAGTCCTCGGCTATTCGCTGTGAGGGCGATCCATTCCGACGATAACACGCAAACCGGTCGCGATGGTCCCGAGAGCCACGCCAAGTAAGATTCCGCGTACCCCGGCCGCGCTCGGCACGGCTAACACCCACGCCCGGGCATCCGCCAGCTCGCCCAGGAGGGGTATCTGTCCGATCAGGACGACGAGCGCGGCGAGAAGCATCCAGGTCGTTTCGATGTTGCGTGCCCTGAGCGCGCGGTAAGCCGCGGTAGCCAGGAAGAATGCCGCCAATGCAAAGAACGCTCCCTGCAAAGGCACGTACAGGTTGTCAAAGATCCAGTTCATCGGTCCGCTGGGCAGACCAAACCACAGCCCGATCACCGTGACGACGGCGAAGGTCAGCACGACGACCGCGCTGTATCCCGCTCCCGGTTCGCTGCGGCGGATTATGCGCAAAACGTGCACGTTCAACAAGTTATAGAGGCCAAGCAATAGGGCAAACGCGGTCAGGATGATGGTCCATTCTTTAAACGCGGCGCCCACCCCATTCAAGATCGGATGGATGAAAAAAAAGTCCAGGAGAGCGATGAGGCCGACGGCAATGGCAACCGCCGTGGAAACCCATTTCATTGAAGAATGACTCCGGTCATTTAGATCAAGCCCATGCTTTTAAGCACAATTCCGACGATCACGCCGCCGACCAAGAGCCAGCGCATTATATCTTGCGCCACCAGGCTGCTCAAATGCGCGGTCCGGTTCGAGAGATAGGCGCCCCCGGCGTAAATCTCCTCTCCGATCAATGGATTGGGGACGGTGGCCTGGAAAAAGGGCAATACACCCGTCGCGCTCGTCCCGCCGATTTGGTTCAATTGTCGCTGCGCGCCGGTCTCGCCCAGGAGCAAATATTCATCGCCAAAAAAACCGACCATGACATTCGCCACCAGGGGTTCCTGATTCAGCAAATGCATCGTTCCGGCGGCATAAGCAAAGGCATCGACTTGATTCCCGGCGTAAAGGGCGGGATTCGGCGAGCCGGTATTCAGCGTTGGGGGCGGCGCGACAAATTGGGCCCGCGCGGGATCGTATTCCTCAGGATAGCCATGGCGGCGATACGCGCGGCGCAAAATGTCTTGCGCCACCGGAAGCGCCGTCGGGTTCGCCAGGGTGACGATCGGCGGGCTTGCGCTCACTGCGGCCCGGTCGGCAATGTATTCCAGCACCGCCAGTCCCGCCGCCGTATCGGCAGTATGCTCGTCGCCAATGCCCGCAATTCCCAGTGAAAGGTGGACCGGCTGCCCGGCTTCGGCTGCCTGCGCTAACAATCCTTTGAGCGACTCATAGCCCGCAATGGGACGGAGATGAACGTGCAGGCCGCGCTTGACCGCCCAATAAGAGAAGAAGAATGGGGGAAGAAAAAGGAGAAATAGGACCAGCATGCGTGCCTGGTCTGTTTCGATACCCGATCTCAAGAGACTCAGTAGCGCATCCACCCGCGACTCCTGACCGCGCTGTCACACTCCCGTGCTGGCAAATGTTTACGTATTTTCAGATTCTCTCGTCGTGGGATCCAGAACAACCCAAATATCCTCACGCGGATTCGAGCCGGTGGATGAGTTCATCCACACTGGCCGGGTCTTCGAGCAGGCGGGCGACGTCGCCGATTCCGGTAGGGTCCAGCCACAGGCTCAGAAAGGGCTGCGCCGTCCACAGCACCTGGGCGCCGACAAAAGCCAGGGGCCTGTTCATTTCCAAAAACAAAATCGCCGGGGCGGTCACGTTCATACGCGCCGCGCGGCGTACCAGGTCGTCGATCAATTGCTCGCGACGCTCAGCGTCCGGTCGAGGCGAGGTTTTCGCCTCGGTTTGTAAAGTGACAGTCTTGGGTGACATGGGAATCGAGAATATCGGCAAATTCGCACGGGAATGCCGCGCCTCCACTGCATTTCTCATTATAAGACTAGTATCTGGATACGTCAAGACGTTACATCTACAATTGGGACATTTATCCCAGTGCTATTGACGACTTTGTGAGGGCAGTCCTGGCAGGATTGCCCGATGAGCAGGCCAAGATATGGGCTGCAAGCACGACGGAAATGGTCCTGGCATGATTGTAGCACAAGCCCAGCGCGGAGGCAACCTTCGGGCGGGCAATTATCCTCGCTCGCTTTGTCTTTCCAGGCACTCGGGATAAAATAATTACGTATGACTTGGCTTTGCCCACTGGCACGCCGTTCGGTATCGGCTTTCTTCGCAGAAGCAGAAAGGCGGCTCTTGGTGACACTTCGTTGCTTCGGGCTAGTCCATATGCAAAAAGAGCACCTGTCGTCGACGCGTGTTCGCGTTGGCGGCGGGTGCTTTTTGGTTGGCAAAGCGGGGATTATTGAATTGGATCTATCTAGAACGCTCCTGTGACGACTAGCCCGTCACGGCGCGATGTCCCCGTTCGAAATCCGTCAGCCGTTGATCGATTTGCTTTTTGGCTTCTTGAGGGCTGTAGCCGTACTTGTCTTGAAGCAC
>JBLMXX010000420.1:0-8198 GCA_050257995.1 Acidobacteriota bacterium
ATCCATTCCAAACCCCGTAAAGATCTCCGCGGCATACGCTTCGAACTTTTTCATCTGTTCGTCCGAGACCTGGCGGCGATTGTACTCCAATGACCGGATAAAGGCTTCTTCGTCCGGTTCCGCTCCCATCATCACTTCCAGTGTGCTTGGCATTGAATCTCCTCGTTCCCGCACGGCATACATAATAGATGCGGGCATTCTGGCAGAGTGGATTTATCGCGCGCGGGTGAGCGCCCGCGCGGAACTCTGATCTGTTCGCCTATTATACAACGATAAAGGCGACCGGAGTAACTTGGTGCTATCAGAATCGTTGTACACTAGTGGAGCAACAAACGTTTGAACACATCCCTTCAAACTCCCCTTTGGCCCCTGGTGGTCTATTTTGCCGGCGTCCTAGTCGTGGTGGCAGGAATGCTGTTGATTTCCTACGTCCTCGGACAGAAGCACAACGAGAGAGCCACCGGCATACCATACGAATCGGGTATGCTCCCCACCGGCTCGGCGCGCCTTCGCTTTGACGTCAAGTATTATCTGGTCGCGATGTTTTTCGTCATCTTTGACCTGGAAACGGTTTTCATTGTGGCGTGGGCCATCGCGTTCCGCGAACTGGGCTGGGCGGGTTATGTCGAGATCCTGATTTTTATCGCCGTTCTGCTCGCGGGGTTGGTCTATCTCTGGCGCCAGGGTGCGCTCGACTGGAACAGGCATCCGCGCCGCGCGCCACCGCGAGATTCCAGCGCCAGCGCACAGAAATAAAGTCCAGGGGCACTTTAGATGCAATGGTCATTACACCAGCAACCCACGCACATTAGCGAAAAGGGAGACGGACCTTTCGAGGAGGCGGTCCGGAGTGCCCTCGTCCTCTCGCGCTTGCAGGACCTCCTGGCGTGGGGACGCAAGAATTCCATCTGGCCCTTTAATTTTGGGCTTTCCTGCTGTTACGTCGAAATGGCGACGAGCCTCACGAGCAAATACGACATTGCTCGGTTTGGGGCTGAGGTAATCCGGGCGACACCGCGCGAGGCGGACCTCATCGTCATCGCCGGGACCGTCTTTATCAAAATGGCACCGGTGATCAAACAGTTGTACGAGCAGATGATGGAGCCGCGTTGGGTCATTTCGATGGGATCGTGTGCTAACTCGGGTGGCATGTTCGACGTCTACAGCGTGGTCCAGGGTGTGGACAAGTTCCTTCCGGTGGATCTCTATGTTCAAGGCTGTCCACCCAGCCCCACCTCTTTTATGGAAGGTCTGGTGCTGTTGCAGGATCTGGTTGGCAAGGAAAAGCGTCCGCTGAGCTGGATGATCGGTCCCCAAGGTATCATGCGCCCCTCTATGCCTTCCAGGCGGGATCTTGAACGACCGGAGCGCAAGAAGGCAACCTTTTTACGGCCACCTGACCAGATATCGTAGAGAGCGTTGAACGCCCCTAGATCAAGCTTTACGTCGATGCAAAATCCATCCAGCCTCGTTCAAGATCTCCAGGACCAGTTTGGCCAGGGATTGGTTCCGCAGGCAACGCGGGATGAGATCCCGACTCTCTGGGTCTCCCCAGATCAAGCCCACAACATGCTGCGGTACCTCAAGTACGCTGTGCCTCAGCCGTTTCGTACCCTGTATGACCTCACCGGCATAGACGAGCGCGTCCGCGCCAACCGTCCGGGTCAGCCGGAAAGCGACTTCACCGTCGTCTATCATCTCCTGTCATATGAGCGTAACTCCGATATACGCATCAAGGTAGGGCTCACCGGCGAATATCCGACCATCCGTACCATCACCGATCTCTGGCCCGCGGCGAACTGGTATGAACGCGAGTTGTGGGATATGTTCGGCATCACGGTCGAAGGTCACCCGCATTTGACGCGCATCTTGATGCCCCCCTATTGGCAAGGACATCCACTCCGCAAAGAGCACCCGGCGCGGGCGACCGAGATGGAACCTTTCGTACTGCCGGAGAGCAAAGCCGCCGACGAGGAACAAGCCCTGCAATTTCACCCGGAAGAATGGGGACTGGAACGCCACGGCGCGGATGAGGATTTTATGTTCCTCAATCTCGGCCCCCAGCATCCCGGCACGCACGGCGTGTTTCGCCTCATTCTGCAGTTGGACGGCGAGAAGATTGTCAACGTCGTGCCGGACATTGGCTATCACCACCGGGCAGCAGAAAAGATGGGCGAGCGCCAGTCCTGGCATACCTATATCCCCTATACCGACCGCGTCGACTATTTGGCCGGGGTTTTGAACAACCTGGCTTACGTGCAATCGGTGGAGCGGCTGGCGGGCATCACCGTGCCCGAGCGCGCCCTGGTCATACGCATCATGATGGCGGAACTTTTCCGCATCTCCAACCACCTGGTCTGGTATGGCACCTTCGCTCAGGACCTGGGCGCGCTTTCGCCGGTCTTTTACATGTTCACCGATCGAGAGAAACTCTTGGATATCGTGGAAGCGGTCACCGGGGGGCGCCTGCACCCGGGCTGGTTTCGCATCGGCGGAGTCGCACAGGACTTGCCGGAGGGATGGGACACACTTGTCCGAGACTTTATCCATTACCTGCCGCGCCGCCTGAACGAGTACGACAAGATGGTCATGCAGAACCGCATCTTTAAGAACCGGACGCGAGATATCGGCGGCTTGACGGTAGACGAAGCCATCGAGTGGGGTATGACCGGCCCCAATCTGCGCGCGTGCGGACTCGCCTGGGACTGGCGCAAAACGCGCCCCTATTCGGGCTATGACCAGTTCGAGTTCGAGGTCCCGACCGGCGCGACGGGCGATTGTTACGATCGCGCCATCGTCCACATTGAAGAAATGCGCCAGAGTCTACGCATTATCGAACAGTGTCTGAACAATATGCCGGCAGGTCCCTACAAATCCGACCATCCGCTCACGACGCCGCCGCTCAAAGAGCACACGATGCATGATATCGAAACGCTGATCACGCACTTTTTGAACGTGACCTGGGGACCTGTCATACCCGCGGGCGAAGCGTCCTCTGGCATCGAATCTGCCAAGGGCAACTATAGCTATTACCTGATCAGCGATGGGAGCACCCAATCCTACCGCACGCGCATCCGTACGGCATCGTTTCCCCACCTGCAAACAATTCCACTGTTGAGCCGCGGGCTGATGATTCCCGACCTGATTGCGATTCTAGGCAGCCTGGATTTCGTCATGTCCGATGTGGACCGGTGATGATGGAGAGGACGGCATCATGCTAACCGACGAAGAACAACGCGAGATTGGCGAAGAACTGTCGCGCTATGAAAACCGGCAAGCCGCCTGCATCGACGCTCTAAGAATCATCCAGCGACATCGCGGCTGGGTCTCGGATGAAAACCTCTATGACCTTGCCAAGTTTATCGGGATGACGCCCGAAGAGTTGGATGCGGTCGCGACCTTTTACAACCTCATCTTTCGCGAGCCGGTGGGCAAGCACGTCATCTTTATGTGTGACAGCATCACCTGTTGGATAATGGGCTATGAACGGGTGCGGGCCGAAATGTCGAGCCGTCTTGGGGTCCGGATGGGCGAGACGACCCGGGACGGAAAGTTTACGCTGCTCCCGACCGTCTGCCTCGGCACATGCGACCACGCGCCCGCCATGATGGTCGACGAGAACCTCCACCGTGACCTTGCGCCGGACCAGATTAACGGCATCCTGGCAAAATATCAATGACAGAATTACCACTTACCCGAGAGATCCTTCAAGAGAACACGGCTCTCGATCTGCGCGCATATGAAAAAGCGGGCGGCTATCAGGCGCTGCGCAAGGTGCTCGCGATGACGCCGCAGGAGGTCCAAAAAGTCGTAACCGACTCGACCCTGCGCGGGCGGGGCGGCGCGGGTTTTGCCACCGGACCCAAGTGGAGTTTCGTCCCGATGGGAAGCGATGCCCCGCATCCCAAATACATGATTGCCAACGCCGACGAGATGGAGCCGGGTGCGTTCAAAGACCGGTTGTTGCTGGAGCGCAACCCACATCAATTGTTGGAGGGTCTGCTCGCCAGCGCTTTCGCGATCCAGGCGGATGTGGCCTATGTCTTTCTGCGCTGGGAGTACCGGGTGGCGGCGGAGCGCCTGGCACTGGCGATTCAGGAATTGTACGACGCGCACTATGCCGGCAAGAATATTCTCGCCAGCGGTTACAGTGTCGAGCTGTACTTGCACATCAGTGCCGGTCGTTATATGTGCGGCGAGGAAACGGGCCTTTTGAACGCGTTGGAAGGCAAGCGCGCCAACCCGCGCTCTAAACCGCCGTTTCCACAGACGAGTGGGCTCTTTGGCAAGCCGACAATTGTGAACAACGTCGAGACGCTGTGCAACGTCCCCCATATCATTAACCATGGGGCGGACTGGTTCAAAGGGCTGGCGCATTCGACCGACGGCGGCACCAAATTGTATGGCGCGAGCGGCAGGGTAAAAAAGCCCGGGCTGTGGGAACTGCCGATGGGTACCACGGTTCGGGAGGTCCTGGACCACGCGGGGGGGATGGCGGATGGATATAAATTGCGCGGTCTCTTGCCCGGAGGGGCATCCACGGATTTCCTGACGGAAGAGCATTTCGACGTCAAGATGGACTATGATTCGGTGATGAAGGCGGGCAGTCGCCTGGGCACGGGCACGATGATCGTGATGGACGACAAGACGTGCCCCGTCGGATTCACATTGAACCTGGAGCATTTTTTCGCGCAAGAGTCCTGCGGCTGGTGCACTCCCTGCTGGGGCGGTCTGCAATTCATCGAACGCATCCTCACGGCAATCGAAGACGGCGAAGGTCGCCCGGAGCATATGGATATCCTTCAATCGCACACCCGCCACCTGGCGCCGGGGCATACGTTCTGCGCCTTTGCGCCCGGTGCTGCGGAGCCGTTGCAGAGCGCATTGAAATATTTTAGGGAGGACTTCGAACGGCACATTCGCGAGAAACGGTGTCCGTGGAGATAGTGGTTGGTGGACAGTGGTCAGTGGTCAGTGTTCAGTTTTCAGTATACAGTTGATTGAACTCTGAATAGTGCACAATGGATACCGCACACTGAATACTGGATACTGAACACTGAAAACCGGCTTTGGGGTTGAGAATGGCTACGATATACATAGACAACCGGCAATTTCAAGTCGGCGATCATAATAACCTGCTCGCGGTGGCGCTGTCGCTCGGGTTCAATTTGCCCTATTTTTGCTATCATCCTGCGCTGGGATCGGTCGGAGCGTGCCGTCAGTGCGCGGTCAAGCAATTCCGCGATGAAAAGGATACGCGCGGCAAGTTGGTCATGGCCTGCATGACGCCTGCGAATGACGGCGCGCGGTTTTCAATCGAGGACCCCGATGCAGGAGCATTTCGTCGCAGTATCGTCGAATGGATGATGGAGAACCACCCGCACGATTGCCCCGTGTGCGACGAAGGCGGCGAATGCCATCTTCAGGACATGACGTTGATAACGGGGCATGCTTACCGTCGCTACCGTGGGCCCAAGCGCACGTATCGCAACCAGTATCTCGGTCCTTTTGTCAATCACGAGATGAACCGCTGTATCCAGTGTTACCGGTGCGTGCGCTATTACCGCGATTACGCGGATGGGCGTGATTTCGACGCGTTCGTCCTGCGCAACAACGTCTATTTCGGACGCCAGGCGGATGGCGTCCTGGAAAGTGAATTCAGCGGCAACCTGGTCGAGGTTTGCCCGACGGGTGTGTTTACGGACGCCACCCTGAAGCATCACTATACGCGCAAATGGGATTTGGAGACCTCGCCTTCCATCTGCGTGAATTGTGGGGTGGGGTGCAACATCATCGCGGGGTCGCGCTATGGAACGCTGCGCCGCATCCGCTCCCGGTACAATGGCGAGGTGAACGGGTATTTCCTGTGCGACCGCGGTCGCTATGGGTACGAGCACGTCAACAGCGAACGGCGAATCCGTCACATACAATTTATGGAGGGCGCTGCCCGTGGGACGACCGGACCGGCTCGCGAGATGATGGCGATGCCGGACAACCAGTTCGCTCAGGATCCCGCCGGGATTGCCAATCCCAATTTCGCCAAGAGCACCACAAGGGTTGCCCTGACGACTCCGGGGGCTATTCCGAGAGAACAGGCGATAGAGCGACTCGGAACACTCCTCTCCGGCAGTCGAAGAGTGATCGGAATCGGGTCGCCGCGCGCATCGCTCGAATCCAACTTTGCACTGCGCACGCTGGTCGGTCCGAACCATTTCTACCAGGGAGTATCCGAGAGGGAAACCCATCTTGTCTCGCGCATCGTCGACATTTTGCAGAAAGGTCCGTCGCGCGCACCGTCACTGAAAGAGGTTGAAGCGTGTGATGCCGTTCTCGTCCTCGGCGAGGATGTGACGAATTATGCGCCCATGCTGGCGCTGGCATTGCGCCAGGCCGCGCGCGTCGAGCCGATTGCCGAGGTCGCAAGCAGACTCCACATTCCCGATTGGGATGCCGGCCCCTTGCGCGTGGCGATGCAGGGCAACCGGGGTCCATTCTTTGTCGCGACGCCCGTCACAACCAAACTGGACGACATCGCGACACAGACTTTTCGCGGCGCGCCCGACGATATTGCGAGATTGGGGTTTGCCATTGCCCACGCCCTCGGCGCCGGGGTGGCGGAGGTTGCCGGTCTACCAGAGGAGACGGGCACATTGGTAAGCAAGATCGTCACGGCCCTGAGTGGCGCGCAGCACCCGCTTGTCGTCTCCGGTCCCGGATTGGGGAGCGAAGCCGTCATCCATGCCGCCGCGAACATCGCCTGGGCGCTCGCCGCGCGATTGGCATTCACAATGCCGGAGGCGAACAGCCTGGGGTTGGGGCTGATGCAAGGTCCGAGTCTCGATGCCGCTCTACGCGACGAAGCGGCGGATACCGTCGTCGTTCTGGAAAATGATCTGTACCGCCGCGCGAGGCCGGAGCGGGTCGATGCTTTTTTGAGCGGCAGGCACGTTATCGTGCTGGACCACGTGGCGACGCCGACGACTGCAAAGGCGGAAATCATTCTGCCCGCCGCCGCATTCGCAGAGGCGGACGGGACCTTGGTGAATTACGAGGGGCGCGCCCAGCGCTTTTACCAGGCCTTTGTTCCGGAAGGGGAAATTGCTCAGAGCTGGGAGTGGCTGCGCGATATAGGAATCGCGGCAGGGCGAGCCGAGATGGCGGCCTGGCGGAATTGGGATGAAATTATGGCGGCTCTGACCGACGTGCTGCCAATTTTCAAGCCCATCCTGGATATCGCGCCGCCCGCCGATTTTCGTATCCAGGGACAAAAGATCGCGCGCCAACCCGAGCGCTCCACCGGGCGGACCGCAATGCTCGCTCATCTTTCCGTCCACGAACCCAAGCCTCCGGACGATTCCAACACGCCGCTCTCTTTTTCGATGGAGGGCTTTCACGGCCAACCTCCATCCGCGCTCATCCCGGAATTCTGGGCGCCCGGTTGGAACTCGGGCCCGCAGGCAATGACCAAGTTCCAGATCGAAACCGGAGGCCCGCTCCGCGGCGGCGACCCCGGCAAGCGACTCTTAGAGCCGGCGCAGGACACTCGACCGGCGTACTTTGGCGAGGCGCCCGCTGCTTTCGCCCGGCGCGAAGAAGAGTGGCTGGTGGTGCCGCTCTATCACATCTTCGGCTCGGAGGAATTGAGCGTTCTGTCGCCGGGTATTGCGGAGCAGACTCTAATGCCGTATGTCGCGCTCGCTCCGGAGGACGCCGCCCGCCTCGAACTCGCCGAGGGTGACCAGGCAGAAATCCGGTTTGAGACTCACACCCGGCGTCTCCCGGTTAGAGTCTCGAACTCGTTGGCGCAGGGAACGGTTGGTGTGCCGGTCGGTTTGCCGGGGATGCCAGAACCTCCCAGCTCCGGTTTTGCCCGAATCTCCAAGGTGACCGGATGAACGACACCATCTGGCACTTGATCATTGTGGTGGGTGTGCTGGGCGCGGCGCTGACGGTTGCCGCCGGGTTGATCTGGCTCGAGCGGCGTTTGCTGGCGCTGTTTCAGGATAGGTACGGACCCAACCGGGTGGGACCTTTTGGTCTGCTCCAGGTGCTGGCGGATATGATAAAGATCTTTGCCAAAGAGGATTGGATCCCGCCGTTTGCCGATAAAGCGGTCTTTGTCGTGGCGCCGGCAATCATTATGGTGACGGTGCTCACGTCCTTTGCCGTCATTCCGTTCGCGCCGGGCATTTCGGTCG
>JBLMXX010000421.1:0-13757 GCA_050257995.1 Acidobacteriota bacterium
AAAGAGGCAGCGATTGCCAAGCTGTATGCGACGGAAGCAGGTGTCGCTGCCGCCGACGAGACCACCCGCATTTTCGGCGCGTACGGTATGGCAATGGAGATGACGCCCCAGCGTTTGTTCCGCGACGGGCGTTTCTTACTCTACGGCGGCGGCACCGGCGAGGTGCTGAGAAATATTATTGCAAAGGAAGCAGGGCTGTGAGGTGGGGGTGGATAGACCGATACGAGTCTTGATTGCCAAGCCGGGACTGGACGGGCATGATCGCGGAGCCAAGGTTGTCGCGCTCGCTCTGCGGGATGCCGGGATGGAAGTCATTTATACCGGCTTGCATCGCACCGTGGAGGAGATTGTCGCGGCTGCGATCCAGGAAGACGTCGACGTGATCGGGCTTTCGATCCTTTCGGGAGCGCACCTGCCGATCTCGGAGAAGCTGATCAGAGAATTAAGAGCGGCAGGCTGCAGTACGCCGGTTATCGTCGGCGGCAATATCCCCACGCGCGATCACTCCAAATTAAAGGCACTCGGCGTTGCCGGCATCTTTGCAACCAGTTCTGATTTGACCAACATTGCGGCGGGCGTACGCGAGGTTGCAGCAAAGTAATAGCGAAGGATACTTATGGCTGAGAAATCAAAATGGCGCGAAGTCATCCTAGAGTCCGGCATTCCAATCAAACCGACCTATGGGCCCGAGGATATTGCGAACATCGATTACGCTCGCGATCTCGGCAAGCCGGGGGAGTTTCCCTTTACGCGCGGCATCCATCCACAGATGTATCGCTCGCGTCCATGGACGATGCGACAATACGCCGGGTTCGGTACCCCCAAGGACACGAATGAGCGATTCAAGTTTCTCATCGAGCACGGGCAGAACGCGCTCAACGTTGCCTTTGATTTGCCTACTCAGATGGGACTGGACTCGGATGATCCGCGCGCCGAGGGTGAAGTCGGACGCGTGGGAATGGCCATCGATTCCCTACGCGACATGGAGGTCGCGTTCGACGGCATTCCCATCGATAAGGTGAGCGTCTCACTGACGATCAACGCGCCAACCCCCATCTTGCTCGCGATGTACATTAGCGTGGCGGAAAAGCAGAGAGTCCCCCTGACCGAAATTCGCGGCACCGCTCAAAATGACATCCTGAAGGAATATGTCGGGCGCGGCGCATGGATCTTTCCGGTTGAGCCCGCCATCCGTATGATCGCCGATGCGATGGAATACTGTGCACGGAATGTGCCCAAATATTATCCGGTATCAGTGTGTGGTTATCACATTCGCGAGTCTGGCGCCACTCCCGTGCAGGAGATTGCCTATGCCTACTGCATTGCGCGGGCATACATCCAACGCGTGATCGAACGCGGCCTGAACGTGGACGAGTTCGCCGGGCGCGTCTCGTTCAACTTTGATATTTTTGGCAACCTCTTTGAGCAGGTCTGTAAGTTCCGCGCAGCGCGCCGCCTATGGGCGAAACTCATGCGCGAAGAGTTCGGCGCGCGGAACTCCGAGACGCTCCAGATGAAGATGATCGCCGGCGGGGGCGGCGGCGGACTGACGATCGAAGAGCCTGAAAACAACATCGTGCGCGGCGCCTATTATGCTCTCATCTCGGCCCTCTCCGGCGCCCAGACGATGGCGCTATGTTGCTATGACGAAGCGTACACCATCCCCAGCGAAAAAGCATCGTTGATCTCCTTGCGTACCATGCAAATCCTCGCCGACGAAATGGGCCTGACCGACACCGTAGATCCTCTGGCGGGATCCTATTACGTCGAATGGCTCACCAACGAGATGGAACGGCTCATCGCCGCTGAAATGAAACGCGTGGACACCGAGATGGGGGGCATTGTCCAAGCAATTAGCCAGGGACGCGTGCAAGCCGAGGTTGCGCGACAGGCGTTCCTTTACGAGCAGAAACTCCAGCGCGGCGAGATCGTCAAGGTAGGCGTGAACAAGTACCGGGCGGATCAGAGTTCTGTTTCGAGCGAGGTCGAACTTCACGAATACAAACCCGCCGCGACGGAGGAACAACTGCGCCGACTCGCCCAGGTCAAAGCCGAACGGGACGGCGCCGCTGTTCAAGCGGCATTAGCGCGCGTCCGCCAAGACGCCCAGAGTGGAGTGGACGGGCGCGGCGCGAATTTGATGCCCGCGATGTTGCAGGCGGTGCGGGCGTACGCGACCGTGGGCGAGATCACAGGCGTGCTAAAGCAGGTGTTTGGAGAATTCCGAGAGCCGGTGAGGTTCTAAAAGGAGAGGACAGTGACTACACCGCTTCCGGGACAGGTAAAGTACGCTAGCCTGTTCCAACCCTTACAGATTGGGAAATTCAAATTGCGCAATCGTGTGAAATACGCGGCGTGTTCGGTGTCCAACTTTAACGCCGAAGATGGGCACATCACCGAGCGCGAGTTTGCGCGCATGGAAGTGATTGCCCGGACCGGGTGCGGTCTCATTACCAACCAGGGCGCCTATCCCGACCCCAAGGGTGAAGGCAAAGCCTATTTCCGGCAGCTTGCTATATACAATGACGAGTACATTCCCGGTTTCCGTCGGATTGCCGACATGCTGCACCAACAGGGCGCAGTTGCCATTCAGCAGGTCTTGCACGGCGGACGCTATGGTGGCATCAACCTTGACTATGCGCTACAGCCATCGGCGGTAGCACAGACCTTGCGGCATTTCCGCAAACCGCGTGAGGTGACCCGGGAAGACATTCATGAAATTATCCGACAGCATGCGGACGCCGCGCGCCGCGCCATGGAAGCCGGATTCGACGGAGTTGAACACACTGCGTTTATGGGCTATTTGCTCGCCAACTTTCTTTCCTCTTTTACCAATCAGCGCACCGACGAGTACGGTGGTTCGGTCGAGGGACGCGCGCGCTTTATGCTTGAATTGCTCGAAGAGACGCGCAAGGTAATCGGGCGTGATGCTCTGCTCGTCATCCGCCTGAACGGCGAAGAACTGATGGATGAGTGGGGCGGCAGTAGGCCGGAGGACTGCATCCAGTTCATGAGGCTCGCCGAACAGGCAGGCGCAGACATGATCTCCATCGTCGTCGGATGGCACGAATCGCGCACGGGCGCTCTGGGCCGCGACGTGCCCACTGACGGCTGGCTCTATCTAGCCGAACGCGCCAAGGCGGCGGTCAAAATTCCCATTGCCTTCGGCCCTCGCTTTGGCGATCCCGTGATGGCAAACAAAGCGATGAAAGATGGCAAAATCGATTTCTGGGAAGTGTGTCGCCCTTTCCTTGCCGATCCCGAACTATTGCACAAAGTTGAGCAGGACCGCGTGGAGGAGATTCGCCCCTGTGTCGGCGGGTTGCTCTGCCTCTCGCGTATGTTCCGCAATCTGCCATACAACTGCGCCATGAACCCGCGCCTCTCGCACGAGTACGAGCCCGAATATGAAATCAAGCCAGCGAACAAAACCAAACGCGTGATGGTGATCGGCGGAGGTCCTGCGGGAATGGAAGCCGCCTACATTGCAGCAAAGCGCGGGCACTCGGTCGCGTTGTTCGAGAAACGTGAAAAACTCGGCGGGCAGCTGAACAGCGCCTCAAAAGAAATCGAAGGGGGATGGGTCTGGCAGAAATTGATCCATTACTATGAGACCCAAATGACTCGCTATGGCGTTCAGGTGAAACTCGGGACTGAAGTTAATCCGGATGTGGCAGCCAAGTTTAATCCCGATGTTGTCATCGTTGCGACCGGCGCGACTCTGGGTCCCAACGGGCATCCCCCGAATGTTCTGAACTCGTTCGACGTACTAGAAGAAAAGGATCAGGTTGGACAGCGCGTCGTCATTATCGGCGGCGAGCGAATGGGGTTGGTATGTGCGGAATACCTCGCCGCGCTAGGTAAAAACGTGACAATTGTGGAGACAGGTAAACGACTGGGCGAAGATGTCATTCCGACCTTCAAGTGGCGGCACGCCGCTTGGGTAAAAGAGTACGGAATTCAAACGATGACAGGAGTAAAGATCAAGGAAATCCGCCCAAATGCAGTGGTGGTCTTTGATGTCGAAAGGAATGAAATCGTCCTCCCTGCTGACTCGATCATCGTCGCTGGGCCGCGTGAATCGCGTCAGGAATTGATCAACGCACTCGAATTCTCGGCAGACGAACAGTATGTCGTCGGCGATGCGGTGCGTCCACGGGCAGTGCACAATGCCATTCGGGACGGGCACTTGGTTGGATTGAGGATCTGATTGGCTCATTATCCGCATTGGATTATTGACCCGTTGACCTGGAGGATTTATGCGTATTGGGATTGACGTAGGCGGCACGTTTACGGACATTGTACTCATCGACGACCAGCGCGGCAAGATCCATTACACCAAGGTCCTGACAGTCCCGCGGAGTCCCGCTCAGGGGGTGCTGAGTGGGATCGAAAAGATGCTTCGCATCGCCAATGCCTCGATGGCAGACCTAGACTATATGGTCCACGGGCATGGCACGACGATCGGCACCAATGCCCTCATAGAACGCAAGGGTGCCAGGACCGGACTTGTCACGACGGCTGGATTTCGCGACGTGCTGGAGATTGCCCGCATCGAGCGACCGGATGAAGGACTGTATGACATGACCGTGGATACGCCCGAGCCGCTCGTGCCCCGCTTTCTGCGCGCGGAAGTGGAAGAGCGCATTGGCGCGCATGGCGAGGTCGTTCGCCCGCTCGACGAAGAATCGGTCGTGCGGGCGGTGACGTACCTCAAAGAACAGCAGGTCGAAACCATTGCGGTCTGCCTTCTTTTCTCATTCTTAAATCCAAAACATGAACAGCGCGTCAAGGAAATCGCCCGCGATATTTACCCGGAAGCGTTCGTTTCAATCTCCTCTGAAATCTGCCCAGAGTTTCGCGAGTTCGAGCGCTCTTCGACAACCGTTATCAATGCCTACCTTCAGCCCATTGTCGAGCGATATATCCGCAATCTCGTGCAGATGCTATGTGAAAAATACGGCAATGTCGAGGTGCGCATCATGCAAGCCAGCGGCGGCGCAATGAGCGCCGAGACTGCCCGCGACCACGCAGTCAATATTGTCAATTCGGGTCCGGCTGGCGGCGCAGTGGCGGGCGCGTTCATCGGGCGCCTCGTCGGCGACGACCGGTTGATGACAGTGGATATGGGTGGAACCAGTTTTGATATTGGCTTGATCATCGACGGCGTGCCGCGCGTCTCTTCCGAGGGCAAATTCGAGGGCTATCCGGTCAAGATACCGGCCGTGGATGTGCACGCGATTGGCGCTGGCGGCGGGAGTATTGCCTGGATCGACAAGGGGGGCGCACTAAACGTAGGTCCGCAATCCGCCGCAGCAGACCCGGGGCCCGCTTGCTATGGGCTGGGTGGCGAACTGCCTGTTGTGACCGACGCTAATCTCGTCCTCGGGCGCCTGAATGCCGAATATTTCTTGGGCGGCGAGATGAAGTTGTATCCGGAAAAAGCGCACGCCGCCATTGAAAAACAGATTGCGAGACCGCTCGGACTGCCGGTCGCCGACGCCGCATACGGCATCATTCGCGTCGTGAACGCCAACATGGTCAAAGGGATGGCGGGCAGCTCAATTGAAAAGGGTTTCGACCCACGCGAGTTTACGCTCGTTGCCTTTGGCGGTGCGGGTCCCCTCCACGCGTGCGAGTTGGCCAAGGAAATCGGTATGCGTAAAGTCGTCATCCCGCTTTATCCAGGCGCGCTGAGCGCGTTTGGGCTGGTGACGAGCGACATTCGACACGACTATGTCCAGACGGTCGCCAGAGCTGCAGTCTCAGTAGACCCTGAGGCACTCGAGCGCGCGTATGCGGAAATGGAAGCCAAGGCGCGGGCACAGTTATCCGAAGAGAAAATTAGCGACGATGAAGTCGACATCTACTGGACGGCAGATCTTCGCTATGCCGGACAGGCCTATGAATTGAACGTGCCTGTGCCTCATTCCGGTCGCCTAACCCGAAAGGATGTAGAAGCAACGGTCGCACGCTTCCACGCCTTGCATCATAAAGTGTACGCCTATAGTTCCACCGCTGATCCGGTGGATGTCATCAATGTACGCCTGGTCGGTATCGGGAAGGTACCTGAAGTCCGGATCCCAAAGCACAAGCGCGGCGGCAAGTCCGCTCGCGGCGCGCTCAAAGGTACTCGCCCGGTGTATTACGAAGGGCGCGGCTTTATTAGGGCACCGGTCTACGAGCGCGATCGCTTGAAACCCGGGAACCTCGTCAAAGGTCCCTGCATCATCGAAGAGATCATTTCGAGCACGGTGGTGATTCCTGGCGCGACTGCGAAAGTGGACACGTGGGGAAATGTGATTATCAATATGTAGAAAGGTACACAGGTAGCCAGGCAGCCAGGCAGACGAGTAGATTGGAGAGCAATATGCCGAGGAAAACAAACAAGCCAGACCCCATCCTGATGCAGGTCTTGCGATACTCAATGGAACAGATCGCGGATGAAATGGGGCATACACTTATCCGCACCGCACGTTCGACCATCATCAAGGAAATCAAAGACATTTCATGTGCCGTTTTCGACCGGCATGGGAACACGGTTGCCCAGGCGCACCATGCGCCGATGCTTCTGACCGGCTTTGAGATCCCCATGCGCAGTTTGCGCAAGCGGTTCCGCGACGACGAGCTTCACGATGGCGATGTCATCGTATTTAATGACCCATACATTGGCGGGCAACATGTTATGGACCTGGTTACATTCGCACCGGTAAGATACAAAGGAGATCTCGTCGGCTTTGTCGGCTCGATCGCACACCATGCCGACATGGGTGGCGCAGCCGCAGGCGGGACGCAGGGCGGTTTGACGGAAATTTACCTGGAAGGTCTGCGCTTTCCTATGGTAAAATTGTACAAGAGAGGCAAAGAGGACCCAGAACTCTTCGGCATTCTAAACAACAACATCCGGGTTCCCGACAAGACGCTCGGCGATATTCGCGCGCAGGCATCGGCAGACTTTGTGGGCGCGCGGCGATTGAAAGAGATTTTCGAGAAATACGAACCCCGGATAGTCCAATTGCATATGGATGCGCTTCTTGATTATTCCGAGAACCGGATCCGCGAAGGGCTAAAGAAAATCCCTGACGGCACCTACACTGGTGTGGATTACGTGGACGACGACGGTCTCACGGACAAACCGATCAAGCTCCAGGTGAACATCCACAAAGACGGAGAGCATGCGCTAGTCGATTTCGACGGCACCGATCCCGAAGTGCCCGGCAACGTCAACTGCCCGATTGCGACGGTGCATGCCGCCGTCTACTACGCTCTCATCGCCGTTGTCGATCCGCACGTGCCTGCCAATTCAGGCTGTTATCGTCCTTTTGAGATCAGCGCGCGCGAAGGACTAGTCGTCAACCCTCGACCGCCGCGTGCGTGTGGTGCGCGCACAAACGTTTCACAGAAAATTGCCGAGGCGATGCTGCTTGCACTGTCCCATGGATTGCCCTACCGCGTCATGGCGGGATCTCACGGCCAGATCACGAATTGCGGTTTTAGTGGTTATTATCCCGATACGGGCAAGCGCTTTGTGTATATTGACATTCAAGGTGGAGGAGCCGGCGCGCGTTGGTGCAAGGACGGACGGGACGGGCAGGACTCGCACCTGGCGCGGTTTATGAACACACCGGTTGAAGCGGTTGAATTGGAATTCCCTATACGCATTGAAAAGTACGAGCTCATACCCGACACGGGAGGCGCCGGCAAGTATCGCGGCGCGCTGGCCGTCCGCCGCGACATCCGGTCGCTCATCGACGATCTGTCCTTTGCGCGTTACGGTGACCGGCAGGTTTTTGCGCCCTTTGGCTTGTTCGGCGGCAAAGAAGGCGCCAAAGGCAAATTTATCCTCAATCCCGACACGCCAGAAGAAAAACCGCTGAAATCCAAAGGCATGGATAAGTTGAGAAAAGGTGACATCGTGTCGCTCCGTCTACCTGGAGCAGGCGGTTATGGCAACCCGCGGGAACGTGATCCCGAATCCGTAAACCTCGATGTGCGCGATGGCAAGGTATCGCGGGCGAAAGCCAAAGAAGAATATGGCGTGGATGTTCAGTAGCGAATGATATGGACAATTCCATCCTTGCCGAATTAAAGTTCGACCCCGCTCGCGGCGCACTGCTGTTCAACGACGTACGCTATCTGCTCATCCGACCCGAAACGCTTATCGCGTTTCAGAAGGCGGCGGAAGAACAGTTGGGCGCGGGCGCGGACAAATTGCTCTACGCGGGAGGATACACCGGTGGCACCCTCAGTGCCAAACGGTACCGCGATGTCTTTGGGCTGAGCGACGCGGAATCGGTAGCATTCATGGCAAAGATGGGCTTGGAAATCGGGTGGGGCAGGTTCACCATCATGCGCTTTGACTCTTCGGCGGGTGAGCTGATTTTCCGGGTGGAAAGTTCTCCATTTGCCTCCGTCTATGGCAAAGCGGAGCGCGGCGTCTGCCATCTGATCCGCGGCGTCTTTGCGGGATTGGCGAGCGGCATTATTGGACGCGAGGTCTCCGCCCACGAAGAGGAATGCCTCGCGATGGGTAACCCCGCCTGTCAGTTTATCATCCGCGCCAATTGATCCTTGGTCTATCATTTTTTCGTGATTTGTAGGATCCGAAGGAGACCACTCTTGGCCTCGTTTCAATTGGCGAACTACTGTAACCAAATTTGGTCCGGTGCGTAAATAGTAATGGCAAAGAATTGGACCAAAAGGAGGATGAAAGATGAGTGGAGAAAAGATTCGCACTGAGGAATTCAAGATCACGGGAGATGCCGTCATCTCTAAGATCAAAGAGATCATCCACGAAGGTAACGTCCGGCGCATTATTCTCAAGGATGAAAATGGCAAGACCTTTATCGAGATCCCGTTGACCATCGGCGTCGTCGGCGTTTTACTCGTGCCGGTATGGGCAGCCATTGGCGCCATTGCGGCAGTGGCTGCCGACATGACCATCCTGGTCGAAAGGGAGGATGACGACGGGCAGTCGAAATGACCGGGCCCGTATCTGTAAATCAAAGACCCCCGCGTTCGATACGCGGGGTTTTGTCTTGTTATGATTCTCACTTTTTGGAGAGCGATGTACCGCTAGTCGCGGAAACCAGGCAGGAGCAGGATTTGCGATGGAAGGCATTTGCGGTTATGATAGGCGCCTGAAATTGATTAAAAAGGGGAGCCATGAGACTCATCGTTCAAGCAGGTGCTCTATTGGGCGACATCTTCGAGGTGACAAAAGATGATGTCACCCTCGGTCGCGGCTCGAACAATGACATCGTCATCTCGGATCCGGCCATATCCCGAACCCATTGTCAAATTCGGCGCGAAGGGGACGGGTACATCATCCAGGATGCGAATAGCGCGAACGGCACCTACATCAACGACGAGCGGATCGCTCTCCCCTATGTCCTGCGCGACGGCGACGAAATTCGTCTGGGAGAGACGACGCTCCGCGTGGAGGATGCCAACTCGGTTCCGGTGATGGGCGAGGATGTCGCTCCTGCGACCACCGCTCAGGCAACCGGGAATAGGGGAAGATTCCTAGTAGCGGTCGCGGCTCTCGCCGTTATTGCCCTATTAATCGCGGCAGTGATGTTGAACCGGTCGGCGCCAACCCAGGTTGGCTCTGCATTCACTCCCACACGTCCCCTGACGGTGCCGCCGGCGGGCACACCCACTCCCGCTGCCACAGCGGAGGCGATCAGCACGACCGCTCCAACAACATTGCCACTGGAAACGGCCACTTCAATTCCCATTCCGACAGTCGAGACCATACTCGCCACCCCCACTATATCGCCGACGCCGGTTCCAGGTAGAGTTTATCCGATTCCAATCTCAACGCTCCTTATCCCAGTTTCCGGAGCCAAGTTCACAAGTGCTGACCCAATTCAGTTTGGCTGGTCCGGCGGCGACTTGGGGCCGAACGAAGTTTACCGCATCCAGGTCTCGACGAATAACGAATTCAGCAAGATGGCGTGCGAGATCAGGACTCGCGATAACTCTGCAACGATTCCAGGTGATGCTGCTGTCTGTACGGACCTGTGGCAATACGGAAAACAGTATTTTTGGCGTGCTCAGATCGTCCAACGAGATGCAGTCTCAAGCGATGCCAGTGGCACTGGCTATACCGGGACGATTGGCGAATTCAGTTGGGCACCATAGCGCATTCGTTTGAATCACGGACCTGACTATCCCCTGGGATTCTATTTCTGATGCCACTACAAATCGGCCAGGTTTTGCTTGAACGCTACCAAATCGATCAGATCCTGGGCGAGGGCACGTTCGGATTCGTCTATCAGGCGACTGACTTTTTCTCCAATACTTTTGTGGCGATCAAAGAGCTCCGCCCCGATCTATTATATGACTCGGACGCGTTCCGGCGTTTTACGCGCGAAGCAGAAGCCGTCAGAGAGATCCAGCATCCGAATATCGTCACCGGCTATGGGCTTGAAAGGACCGAAAACGGCTACTACATCATCATGGAGTACATGGATGCCGGGAATCTTGGCGACTTGCTCCATGAGCGCGGCTCGCTCACGCCAGAAGAATCCGTGAGCGTGACTCTGCGGATCTTGGATGCTCTGACGACCATCCATCAGCACGGCATTATCCACCGTGACATCAAACCAACCAATATCCTGTTCTCGCAGGATGGTTGCATTAAACTAGGTGACTTTGGGACTGCGCATATCCCCGTTCGCGGGGAACAATCCCTCACCATCGCCGGGACCGTCATCGGGACAATCAATCACATGTCACCGGAGCAAGCGCGCGGTCTGCGCGTGGACGCTCGCAGTGACATATACGAGATGGGTGCGCTCTTGTACGAAATGCTCGCCGGGCGACCCTACCAGAATTTCGGCAAAAACCTCATCCATAACGTGGACCTGATTGAGCGCGCAACCCCTCTCCCGCTTCCCTCTACGGTCCCACACTCACTCGCCGTTGTAGTCGACCGTGCATTATCCAAATCCCCCCAAGCGCGTTTCCGCAGCGCAGCCGAGATGCGGGCGGCTCTCGAACGCTCGTACAACCAGTGGGGCCAGCCTGAAAATCTAACGCCTGTATCGTCATCGCTGCGAATGCCATTCGTGCTTTTACTCGTCGCTGCCGCTGGCGCAGGCCTCCTATGCTCTTTGGGAGGGATACTGCTCATTCTGCACTGGGTGACGCGATAGGTCTTGCGCAACAACCCTCAACGGAGATATTTGATGGACGTCGATAAACGGTTCCAGATTGGCAAGCACTCGGATGTAGGCAGAGTGCGCGACCTGAACGAAGATGCGTTTGGGACAGTACAAACTTTCCATATCGCAGAGGAACTCGAAAATGAACTTGGTACGTTGGTTGCCGTAGCAGACGGGATGGGAGGACATGCCGCGGGTGAAGTTGCCAGCCAAGAGGCCATTAAGGTCCTGTTCGAGTCCTATTATTCCCAAATGGCCAAAGACCTTGGCAAAGCGTTGCTGGCTGCCATTATACGGGCTAATGAACATGTCTACCAACTTGCCTGTAATGATTGCGAGAAGGCGCACATGGGGACGACACTGGTTGCTGCCGTATTGAAAGACCACCGCATCTATGTCGCGAATGTCGGAGACAGCCGCGCCTATTTGATACGGGGAGAGAGCGTGCGCCAGATAACGCACGACCATTCCTGGGTCGCCGAACAGGTCAGGGCGCGCTTGATGACACAAGAGCAGGCAGAACGTCACGTCTACAAAAATGTCATCACCCGCGCTGTAGGAAGCAATTCCAATGTTCACATCGACACTTTCAGGGAAGGACTGAAATCACGAGATTGGATCCTCCTTTGCACGGATGGACTGTCAAACAAGGTGAATACGACTGAGATCGCCAGCATCCTCGACGTCATCCCCAATCCAGAAACGGCTGCTCAGGAAATGGTCCACTTGGCAAGTGAACGCGGCGGTGAAGACAACATCACGGCCGTGATCGTCCGCGTACACTGAGAGCACCCCCCGCTTGCGGAAATCAGTCAAGAATAGCGTAGGAATTTTCCGCTGCCAATTTCAGATAACAAGAACAGATCAGCATAACGGTTTCCTATTCTTCCAAGCCATACTCATTATTATAAGGAGGATTGATGCCTCGGGATGAATTCGACGTTTGGGATAAGGCGGACCTTGACGACGAGGAAGAAGAAGAAGAAGAAGAAGAAGAATTGGATGACTTTAACGACCTTGAAGAAGACGAGGAGGATGAAGAAGACGAGGACGAAGAGGATTCGCCCGCTGTATCGCACGGTGAGAAGGTTGGATTGCATGCCGAAGAGGAAGGGTGGGATACGGCCGACCCAGACGACGAGGTCGACGAAGAGAATCGCCATGCTTCGGATGAAGAACCGAAAGTAGGGGACAAGACAGGAACTCCCTACGACAAGGCTGAAAAAGGACACCCGCAACAACCCAAACGCCGGGCGTCGGTTATAGAAAAGAAAAAGCAAACGGGGCGGGGGCCCAAGCCTGCCCCTAGACCCAAGACGACCAAGTCCAAAGGCGGCTCGCGGCGGAAGTAGAACAGCACCATCCTACAATATGGTGGGAGTGAGCACTATCAAGACTGCAGACGCCTCAGAGGATACGCGCCAGGTCCGTGTGGGGTGCCCCGCGCACAACTGTGGTGGGCGCTGTCTCCTAAATGCCCATATTTCAAATGGCGTTATCACTCGTCTCGATGCCGACGATCGTCCGGATACGATTGCCGCGCCGCAATTACGCGCCTGCGTGCGCGGGCGCGCCTACCTGCGACGCCAATACCATCCGGACCGTTTGCTATATCCTATGCGCCGGATAGGCAAGCGAGGTGAAGGCAAGTTCCAACGCATTTCATGGGATGAGGCACTCGATATGGTCGCGCGCGAAATGTGTCGAGTGAGGGATAAATACGGAAACAGCGCACTCTTTGTCCCTTATGGCACTGGCAGCTACAACCAAATTAACGGCTCGCAGACAGCGCGACGACTGATGAACTTGTTTGGCGGCTGTCTCGGCATTTACAACTCTTACAGTTGGGCTGCCACCAATATCGCCACTCCATATGTCTACGGCACGCTTCAGACCGGCAACCAACGCCAAGACTGGCTCAATGCCCGTTACATCCTGATGTGGGGCTGGAATCCCGCCGAGATGCGTGACGGCACCAACAGCGATTACTTTGTCAAGCTCGCCCGCGAGAATGGCGCCCACGTCGCTTGTATCGACCCACGTCACAGTCTCAGCGCTGCCAGTCTTGCCGACGAATGGGTCCCGATCCGTCCCGGCACCGATGCTGCAATGATGACGGCGATGGCGTATGTCATGATTACTGAGGAATTGTACGACGACAAATTCGTCGCTACTCATTGCGTCGGGTTCGACCAGACCCAAATGCCCGCGGCCACACAGGACGCCGAAAGTTATAGCGAGTATGTCCTCGGGATACGAGATCGAATCCCCAAAACCCCGGAATGGGCGGAAGCCATCACGGCCGTTCCGGCAGACACGATCAGACGCATCGCGCGCGAATACGCTACCATCAAGCCGGGAGTGCTTGACCAGGGGTATGGAATGCAGCGCCGCGCTTTTGGCGAGCAGGTGGTGCGCGCAGGCTGTGTTCTCGCTGCCATCACCGGCAATGTCGGCATCCCCGGAGGATGGGCGAGCGGGCTCGGATTGCAAGCGGGGAGCGGCCCTGGCTGGAGTGCGTTTCCGGTTGGCGTGAATCCAGTCAAAACAAGCATCCCCGTTTTCCTTTGGACCGAAGCCGTTTTG
>JBLMXX010000422.1:0-10429 GCA_050257995.1 Acidobacteriota bacterium
TTGCGCGTGTGCTGGGCGCGAACGAGGACCTGACCGAAGCGATCTGCCTGGCGCACGACCTCGGGCACACGCCGTTCGGTCACTCGGGCGAACACAAGATGAACGAGCTAATGCTGCCGTATGGCGGATTCAATCACCAGCGCCAATCCCTTCGGATTGTGACGGAGCTGGAAAACCGCTTTCCGGAATTCCAGGGCTTGAATCTCACCTACGAAGTTCGCGAGGGGATCGCCAAGCACGAGACGGAATACGATGTCGTCAATCCGGCCGAGTACAACCCCGCGCTCGCTGCCACACTTGAAGCCCAGCTCGCGAGCGCCGCCGACGAGACAGCCTACAGCACCGCAGACCTGGACGACGGCTTGCGCGCGGGCATTCTCGATTCGCGCGACCTGGAGGAGATCTCCTTTTGGGGCGAATGGTGCAAGAGCACGAACGAGTGCGAGGACCGCTTTGACGACCTGAAACGCCACCGCTTTATTCGTTGGCTGGTCGGTCGCGAAGTGACGGATTTCGTCACCGCCACCGATGCGCGCCTGCGCGAGGCAAACATCGACTCGGTCGACGCGCTGCGGGCACTGGGCAAACCCATCATCACCTTTTCGGACGAAATGGAGCACAAAAACCGCGTCCTCAAAGATTACTTGATGGAGAATTTCTATCGCCATTACCGAGTTTCGCGGATGGCGGCGAAAGCCGAACGTGTTCTGGAAGAATTATTCAACGCCTATCTAGGCAACCCGCGCCTCCTGCCTCGGGCGACCCGCGCGCGGATGGCGCACGAGAGCGAAGCGCGCGTGGTCTGCGATTACATCGCAGGGATGACGGACCGCTTCGCGCTGCAGGAATACCAGCGGCTGTTCGATCCGGGAACGCAAGTGTGAAAAGGCAAGCATAAAGAGCAAAGTCGATGATTCGCCTCAAACGCCTTTACGCCCACAACTTTAAGCAACTTTCAGAAATCGAACTACGCTTTCCCGATGCCTCCCGCATTCTGGTGCAGGGAAAAAACGAAGCGGGCAAGTCGACGCTGTTCGAAGCCGTCTTCTTTGCTCTCTTTGGCAACGCGCTGGCGACCGAGACCGGCGCGCGGGGCCTCGACGGGCTGATCGCGTACGGCACCGAAAAGGCGCGCGTCGAGCTCGATCTCATCAGCGGCGACCGCCTGTTCAAGATCACCCGCACCATCGTCCGCGACAAGTCCAACGTCTGGGAACTCGAGATGACGCGGGATGGGAATCCGCCGGAAGAGGTACGCGGCAACACGGCGGTGAACAAGCGGCTGGTGGCGGAATTGGGGTTTGACGGCGAAGCCCTTCTCAATTCCTGTTTCGTCGAGCAGAAGAAACTGGAAAAACTCGAAGGGCTGAACAAAGCCAAACGCGAGGAATCGCTCGCCAAGCTGTTGAACCTCGACGCGATGGTGGACTTGGAGAACAATCTCAAAATCCGCGCCGAAGACAAGCAGGAACTCGAGCGGCTGAAAAGGCGCGCGGAACTGGCGGACATCCAGGTTGATTTGCCCGACCGCGAAAAAGGGCTCGCCACCGTTGAAGGCAAACTGCAATTGATCGATCTGCGCCGCGCGGTGGAGGGAGCCATCGCAGAACTGCAGACGGTCGCGGGGCTCGATGCGACCATCTGCGACCTGGCAGCCAAACGCGACGCCGTCGCTCAACAGGTGGAGCGCATCGACGCGCTGAAAGAGGCGATGCAGAGCGTGAAAGAGGCGCGCGACGCCGTGGAGCGGATGAACGAGAACGCGCGCGAGGTCGAACGGTTGAAAACCGAGCAAGCCGAACTTGCGCGTGCTCTGGAGGAGGCCCCGCGGCTACAGGAACGCGCGAGAGACCTTCGCCGGCTGTCACATACGGTCAAACGCTTGGATCAAGTGCGCGGCGCTGTCGAATCGACGACCGCGCGGACGACGCAACTGGTCAGCGCGCACGCACGCCTGGTCGACTTGAGCGAGACCATCTCGCGAGAGGAACAGGCGCTGGCGCGACTCGAAAAACAGTTTAGCGATTACGATCAGGGTCAGGCGCTGGGAGAATGGATCGAAGCGCAGAATGCGATCGTTCCAGCAGAGGATGTCGAGCGACAGGCCCGCGAAAGGCAGGCCGAGCGTGATCAACTCTCGCAGCGCTTTCGGGTCGAAATCTACGGGCTGACGGCTCTGCTATTTATTTTCGTGATAGCCGCCTTTGCTTTTCAGCCACTCGCGCCCATGTTCCTTGTGCTCGCCGCCCTAACCCTCGCGGCGCTCGCTGCCCGCACGACTCTCTTATGGCGCGACCTGGCGCGTGCCGCCGAGGCATTGGGGGCGGCGCACGGCGAAGCGCGTGCTCATGCAGCGGCGAACGAGGCAAAGGTCTCGCGGCTGAAGCAGGTGGAAGAGCGGCTGGAACAAGCGGGCATACCAATCCCTGAATCGCCTGACCTAGCGCACTCGCGGCGCGTGTCCATTGTGCGCGAGATGGATAACCGCACCCGGGAAGAACTGGCAGCGGAACAGGCGGGCACGCGTGAACGGCTCGTCAACGCGCGTGCGGTCCTCGGCGAGCTGCAACAACAATATGGCATTACCTCACCCGGCAACGTCCAGCCCGAGATCGAAAAATGCCAGCAACTCGTGAATAAAGCCGAAACCATCCTCGTGCGGTGGCAGACGCGGGCACAGGCGCTCGCGGAGGCATTGCAGGTAGAGGCACAGGGGGATGCGATTGCCCGCGCCCGCGCGCAGACAGAGGCACAGGCGGACCAAGTCCAACGCCGCGCCGCCGATGCGACCCGGCTCGACCAGGAGCTTGCAAGGCGGGGAGAGCAAACCCAGGCGGTGGGCGCGCGTGCCCGCGAGGCATATGACAAAGCGCGCTCCATCAAAGGGATGGACGCACGTCCTGGATCGAACGCGTGGGACGAGTGGAATCCTGCGCTAACGGTGCAGGATTATAACGGGCTGGGCAAGGAACTCCGCCGAGAATACGATACGCTCGGTGGGGACGTCATTCTAAAGCAAGCCCGCGAGGTTGAAGGCGAATTGGGTCGGCGGCAAGGGGAGCGGGAGACACGCGCGCGGAATGCGGCTGTCCTGCTTGCACGGATCGAGGAGTTGCTGAAAGGCACCGGACCCACCGGGCTGTCCTCCCCACCGGAACTGCAGGAACTGGAAGAATTGGGCGAAAGGTTCCGGTCCATCGACCTGGGGGATGAAGCGACTCTCCGCCTGGAGCATCGTGACCTCGTCGGTCGCCTGCATTCCTTGCACGACCGCCAGGCACAGCTCGAACGCGAGTTGGGGTTGGAGGGCGAGTTGCTGGACCGCGCCGCGTGCCGGGCAGAGCACGAAGAAAAGGCACGCGCGGCGCAGGTGCGGGAGCGGGGAGTGGAAATCGTCTCGCTGGCGCGACGGCGCATCGTCCAAAAGGTCCTGCCCGCGACGATGGACTATATGCGGCAGATCCTGCCCACGCTCACGCGCGACCGGTACCACGACGCACAGTTAGATCCCGAAACGTACAAGATCCAGGTATGGGACGAGCGCGCGGGCCAGGGGGGCGCATTCAAAGAGAAGAATATTTTCAGTGGCGGGACCAAGGACCAGTTTTCGCTCGCGCTGCGCCTCGCATTTGCGCTGGCGACCCTGCCGCAGGAACGCGGCAGCGCTCCTTCTTTCATTTTCCTCGACGAGCCGCTGGGGTCCTTCGATACCGAGCGCGCCGACGCGCTCATCTATCTGCTGACTGAAGGCGAGATCGCCCGCGCCTTTGACCAGATCTTTCTCATTAGCCACATCCATGTGGACGAGCGCTTGTTCACGCACCGCGTGGTGCTGGAGAACGGTCGCGTCCAGTTCACCGACCTGCCCGCAGCATGATACAAGCCCAAAGTGCCCGCGGAGACCCTTCGGGCTTGGCTTATCCTCCCAGCTTGATGTTGATGCCGCTCTCGCGTTCGCCTTCGGCTTTGGGGAAGAACTGCTTGATGGCGCCGGCGAGTTTTGCCATCGGCATCGTCTGCAGCCACACCCGCCCCGGACCTGTCAGGACGGCAAAGAACAGTCCCTCGCCTCCAAAGAGGATGTTCGAAAAGCCCTTGATCATTTCAATGTCATAGCGCACCGTCGGCTCGAACATGGCGACGTGACCGGTATCCACCTTGAGCCGTTCGCCCGCCTTCAGCGTGTACTCGACGATCTCGCCGTCGAAAGTCGCAAAGAACGTGCCCGGTCCCTCGAATTTCTCCAGCACGAAACCCTCGCCCCCGAACAGGCCGGAGCCCAGTTTGCGTTGGAAGGCAATGGTCAAGTTCACGCTTTTCTCCGCGGTCAGGAACGAGTCCTTTTGCGCGATCATGGATTGACCTTGCGCCAGGTTGACCGGGATGATTTTGCCGGGGAACTCGCTGCTGAACGCGATGAGGGTGTTGTCACGGTCTGCCGTGTAATTCGCCACAAAGAGCGATGAGCCGCCGAGCGCGCGCTTGAACATGCCACCCAAGCCGCCGCTGCCCAGATTTGTTTCCATCGTGATGCCGTCGCTCATCCAGGAGAGGGCGCCGGTCTCGGTGTAGATAGTTTGGCCAGTCTTGACATTTAGGACCAGTGCTTGCATCACCGTGCCGAGGATCTTGAAGGACGATCCTCCCATGGTCGTGCCGGCAAGTGCAACCGGCGTTTCGGGCAGGTCGAGCCGCTGCCCGGGGACGTTCGTCGGCGCTTCAGACATCTTGACCTCCGTCAAATTCAGGGAACTTTGGGGAACTTTGTCCGGTTTGCGGTTACCAACCGGCACGCTCTATACATAAAGCAGTATAGCACACCGCCTTTGCAAGTCAATTTTTCCACGAAATGCGGATGTAGTCGTCTCGTCTTATCTGATGAACCGCGGTAGGGTAACACCCCGGAATTCAGGTAGGAAAGTACCTATTGACGCCGCGGTTTTTTTGTGAGATATTGTAAGCAGAGTGGACTCGTTCAATCCACTCATCTAGCTTGCGTGATGAAGGCGCAGACGTGCTGCACAGTCCGGTCGTGGCTGTGGGGTGTGCTGCTGCGCACTGAATATGATTTCACCAACGTCCTCGTGCGCGAGGCGCTGGTGTTTTTTGTTCTTGCATGACCCGTTCCCTCCCAACCCTATTTCCTGATCTTCAACGGGTGCAATGAACCCTGGCCGCCTTAGAAATGGACGCCAGAGCCAGGGGGAGCAGATGGCGTAACCGACCGTGTCCACACTATTTGTGGCGCGGTTTTTTATTTTTGGTGCTCAACTGAGGTCCGGTGCCGTCTCTTTGGAGGTTCATAAGGCTCACGCTAGAGAGGAGGTGATGCTGTCAAGGTGAGCCAACCTAGCAACGAGCGCACATGATTCATACTTTATACAAGGACGTGTACGACCCCAAAGGAGGGTCAAAATGCTTACTCGACGGCAATTCCTCAAACTCAGCGCCATGGCGGGTGCAAGCCTCGTGTTGCCTACGAAATGGCTTTCAGACGCACCGCCTGCTTTTGCATTTTCCCAAAGCGACAGCCTGCAGAAATTCATCCAGCCACTGCGGGGCGTTGGAGGAACCGGCATTCCGGTTGCTCAACCCGACAAAGTGAAACAGGGGTGGTGGCAGCCAGGTGTCACGCACTACACGATCGACATCGGTCAGTTTACGGATCAGTTGCACCCCAACCTCCCCAACCCCACTCGCTTGTGGGGATTTGGTCAGAACGGCAATTTCAAGCATCTGGGCCAGATCATCGCGGCCAAACGCGACGAAGCGGTCCAGATCACATTCCGCAACAATCTGCCCCTACCAAACATCCTCCCGGTCGACAGCACGATCATGGGAGTAATGGGCAACCAGAACAACCGCACGGATATCCATCTCCACGGGGGGTTTGTTCCCTGGTTGAGCGATGGCGGTCCCCATGCCTGGTGGGACCCGAATGGTCACCGGGGCACGAGCTTTGTCAATGTCCTCAAACCGGGGCTCAAGTCCAACGAGGCAGAGGTCTATTACCCCAATCATCAGAGTGCCCGCTTGATGTGGTATCATGACCATAGCTTCGGCCTTACGCGCACCAACGCTTATGGGGGCATCGCCTCCGGTTATGTCATCTATGATGACTACGAACTTGGTCTGGTTGCCAACAACCACCTGCCCGGTCCGCTCGATCCCAGAACGGTCTACCTGATCTTTCAGGACAAGATCTTTGTTTCCAAGAACATTGCCTCTACCGATCCCACCTGGGGGAACGCGGTGCCCAACTCACGTCCAGGCGACTTGTGGTACGCGCACTTGTACGACACCGCCCGGTATGGTGCTCTTGGCCCGGCTCCGGCCGGTCCGCCGCCTGATCCATCTTGCGTACCCGAGTTCTTTGGCGACACTATGCTGGTCAACGGCACCGTCTATCCAATTCTCGAAGTGGAGCAACGACAGTACCGGTTCCGGCTCTTGAACGCCTGCCAGGCACGGTTCCTGAATCCGCGACTGGTCTATGCACAAGGCACGGCCTTTCCAGACAGTACAGAGCCCAAGCCGACCGCAGCCGGACCGGCTTTTATTCAAATCGGGACTGAGGGCGGCTTTCTCCCAGCTCCGGCGATGCTGGGTGGTCCCAACCAACCCCTGCTGCTGATTGCACCTGCCGAGCGCGCGGACCTCATCGTCGACTTTCGGAATGTTCCAGAAGGGTCGTTCCTCATCCTCTACAATGATGCGCCGGGGCCGTTCCCGATGGGTGATCCCCGGAACGACTATTATCCTAGCAACCCCAAAACGCCATCGTCTACTCCGGGTTACGGCCCGAACACACGCACGCTGCTGCAGATCAGAGTCAAGGCGCGTAATGGGGCCGCGGACCCGTCAATCACACTGCCGGCTACGTTCACGCCGACCGATCCCTTCATGGTCGCACAAACGCCGGGCGTTCCCGCGCCCATCCCTGCAGGTGTACCCGTGCGGCGTTTGACCTTGAACGAGACCTTTGACGAGCATGGCCGGTTAATCCAATTCCTTGGGACGGACCAGGCAGTCAATCCAGGCGCCAAGAACTTGCTATTCGGACGCGGGTACATGGACCCCACGACCGAAACGATCCAACGGGGAACCACCGAAGTCTGGGAGATTGTCAACCTCACGGGAGACACCCATCCCATCCACTTTCATCTGGTCAACGTTCAATTGCTCTCGCGCCAGGCGTTTAGCGTCAATCAATACAGCGGCGGGGTCCCGAATTACCAGGGAGCCCCCGTCGGGCCTGATGCAAACGAGACGGGCTGGAAGGAAACCGTGCGGATGAATCCTGGCCAAGTCACGCGGGTGATCATGAAGTTCGAACTACCAGCCGTCCCGTTCACAGTCCCGGTGAGCCCGCGCACCGGAGGCAACGAGTATGTCTGGCACTGCCACATCCTCGAGCACGAAGAGCACGACATGATGCGCCCCTTAATCGTCACGTAAACGCCTGAAAGACGATCGAAGCGGGTCGCACATTTGTAAGGAACGAAAGAGTCAGCGAGGGAGGTCTTGGAATGCGACCTCCCTTTTCTGATCTAGGAAATAAAAGACCGGCCACCCAACGTACAGGTGGCCGGCAACGGTAATGGCTCGCCTCGGCATGACCACGCAGAACCAATATTACCGGGGCTCGCCGCAAGACTGGCAAGACGGCATCCGTGCCCTTACAAAGCGCCTCGTCACTTCGACCGGTGTCGTCAGATGCCCATCGCTCTCTTCTCTTCTTCCTATGTGCATTTTCGCACAATAAGGTCGAAAAGTCGATAGGGAGTTTCCCTACCTTTTCGAAAATATAGACCCCATTTTATCTTCTTTAATCGCCCCTATCCTGTCGACCGAAGGGAGACACACTTGCACCGTCCTGAGGTCGTTCCAGTGCCGGGGTTCCATTTTCGGAGAACGAGACCCCTCGCTTAGCCTTGGGTGACCCGCCGATTTCCGGAGATGAACTGACCGCCTTGGATCTGCGCCGCTCTAGATTTTGCATCAGGTGCCGGAAGGTATACCACAGGCCGCGCCGGAATGACAGGACGACGATGACGAAAATGGCGCCCGTAACCACATCCGGCGCGTCCCTCAGACTGGAAAAAATCCCGCCCTGCGTACTGCCGAGGGTCGAGAGCCAGTCGCGCAAGAGCAGGACTAGCCCCGCGCCGATCAAACTCCCCCACAGCGTGCCGATGCCGCCCAGGATCGTCATTACGACCGCGGTCCCCGATGTCGTCCAGTGCACCAAGTCGAGCGCGGCAAAACCGTGCCCCAACGAAAAGAGCGATCCTGCCAGTCCTGCCAGTCCCGCCGAGAGGAGAAACGCGACCAACTTGTAACGCTGGGTGGGATAGCCGAGCGCCTGCGCGCGTGCCTCGTTATCGCGAATGGAAACCAGGACGTGCCCAAAAGGCGAATGAACAATGCGATACGTCAGCCAGAGCGCAAGCAACACGAACGGTAGAGCGGCATAGTAAAATGTAAGGGGTGACTGGAGATCGACGCCGGGAAAGAGGCGCGGCACGCCCTGCACCCCGTTCTCGCCGCCGGTGACCGGGCGCCATTCGTTCGCGACATAGAAAACCATCTGCGCGAATGCCAGCGTGACCATCGAAAAATAAATGCCCTTGCGGCGAATGGAGAGGTAGCCGATGGGAAGCGCGAGGAGAAGAGCCACGAGAATTCCGACTGCCGCAGCAATCGGAAAGGGAATTTGTGCCGCCCGTGCGCTAATCGCCGCGGCATACGCCGCCGATCCCCAAAACGCCGCGTGCCCGAACGAGAGCAGCCCTCCAAATCCCAACAACAGGTCCACCGCGACTGCAAACAGCCCCCACAAGAGAATATCCAGCGCCAGCGTGGGATAAAGGACGTGCGGCATGACCAGGGCGACGGCGATGCCGATGGCGACGGCGACCCAGTTTCGCAGGCGAGGGCTCATTTCGCCTCCATCGAGCCGAACAGCCCCGCCGGTCTCACGAGCAATATGACAGCCATGAGGATAAATGCCAGCGTGTTCGTCAGGGGCGGGAAAAAGATCGCGCCGAGACTCGCCAGGACGCCGACGATAAAACCCGCGATCACCGAGCCGAGGATGGACCCGAGCCCGCCGATCACAACCACCGCAAAGGTGACGATGATGAGGTCGGACCCCATCAGCGGGGAGACGTTCCGCATCGGCGCGGCCAGCACTCCGCCGAGCGCGGCGAGCGCGACCCCAAATCCAAAGACCGGTGTCACCCAGCGATCGACGTTGATGCCCAGCGCGCGCGTCAAGTCCGCGCGCTCGGTTGCCGCGCGCACCACCATTCCCACGCGCGTCCGCTCGATGAGATACCACACGCCGAGGCAAACGGCGAGTGAAAAGAGAATCACGAACAGGCGGTAATTCGGATAGATAAAGACGCCCAGGTTCGCCGCGCCGCCCAGTTCGCTCGGCATGGCATACGGCTGTCCCTGCATTCCAAACCGGAGCCGGACGCCGTCCTGGATGACGAGGGCGAGTCCGAAAGTGAGCAGGAAATTGTAGAGCGGGTCGAGCCCGTACAGGTGCCGGATCAGCAAGCGCTCCAGGACCATGCCGAGCACGCCGACGGCAACCGGCACCGCGATCAGGGCGGGCCAGAACCCGACCTCGAACTCTTGGAGCAGGATATATGCGGCGAACGCCCCCAGCATGTAAAGCACGCCGTGAGCAAAATTGACAACGCGCAGCATGCCAAAGATGACGGCCAGTCCCAGTGACAACAATGCATAGAAACTGCCGTTGACGAGCCCGTTAAAAACCTGGAGTAAGAGATAAGAAGGTTCCATGGTCGGTCAACAGTAAACAGTGGACAGTATTCAGTATCCAGTCACCAGTAGCAGACTGGATACTGAATACTGCATTCTGGCTACTGGAACTATTGCATTTTACAGCCCGCATCGGCGAGGGGGCGCGAGACCTGGTCCGCCGGGAGCTTGGTGACGATCTTGGAATAGTCCCAGTCTTCGGTCACTTCGCTTTTTGGCTTGACCTGGGCAAGCAGGGCGTCGTGCATCACCCAGTGGTCCTCGGGTCGAATCGAGCCATTGCGGATAAAGAAATCGCTGAACTTGTAGCCCTCTAACGCCTTGACCACGGCCGCGGAATCACTCGTGCCCGCGCGGCGAATGGCTTCCATGTACTGCATAGCCGCCGAATAGTTGCCCGCGTGCGCAAAGGTCGGGCGCGAGCCGGTCCGCTTGAGGAACCGGTCGGCAAAGGCGCGGGACTGGTCGTCCATGGTCCAGATCCACGGTGTTGTATAGAGAACGCCTGCGAACGCATCCGGACCGAGCGCGCGGATATCCGTGTCGAACAGCAGGCCGATGGCGAGCTGGATCTTTTGGTCCCGCAGTTTGAACTCGTTGTACTGCTTGACCAGGTTCACCAGGTCTGTGCCCG
>JBLMXX010000423.1:0-3807 GCA_050257995.1 Acidobacteriota bacterium
AGTGGGCAGTTGCCCGCCGTCCGCCCATGGGCGGATCAAATCAAATGTGGCACCGTCGAGTCCGATGCAAAAGACTTTGGGCATATAACTCTGTAAACCACCTTATGCTTTCGCCGGTTGCTCCACTTCCTTTGTCGATGGGTTTGTGCTACCTCCCATAAACAACGCTTTCACGATGTCGCCAGTGTAAATGGCGTTCGGCTTGGCTTCACAGCCTGCCCAACAGCCCGGACACTTGCGGACCACTTCACGCTGTGGCTTGATCTTGTCGCCGAACCAGACCTCTTCGAGGGTTTGTTTGCGTAAATTGCCGACCACGGTAGGATAATAGACACAGGTCACAATATCGCCGTTCGGCATCAAGCGCATATGGTTGTGGAGTTCAATACACGCCGGTTTCGGACTTTCAATGTTGTGCAGCAGGCGGTTTTCAAGCCCACGCAAGTAATAGCGCTGGACCAGCCACTCGGGAATATCCCGGATGCCATCGCGCCGGTCAAGTTGCTCGAAAATGTAATTCAACTGCCCGGGAGTAAAATCGGACATTGAGACCGACTTCATATCCGGGACCTCGTTCTCCTTTACTGTGTTCAGACGGTAGAGGGTATAATGGTCGGTCGCAATGGCATAGTGCACGCTCACGCCGAGCTTGCTCATCTCCTCGCGCAGTGGCTCGATATGGTCCCAATTCCGATCGGTGATCGTCTGGTTCACGCCGACGTAAAACCCGTATTTCCCGCGCAGTTCGACGAGGCCGCGGAGAGTGCGGATGGACTTGTCGTACAAGCCGCGATAGCCGCGGATCTCGTCGTGCCGCGCGCCTACGGCGTCAATCGAAAGCTTCAGGTGCAACCGTGGCGAACCGATTGCCTTTGCATATTCCAGTGTGCGTTCCGTCATCACGCCTGCCGTCGTTACGTGCAGTACCGTTGGATTGGTCTCCTCCAGGATAGCCCGCGTGACCTCGGTGAGGTCGCGCCGCAGAAAGGGTTCGCCGCCCGTAATGCGCAGGGAGTCGAGGTGGGGGATCTGTTTAAAAACCTGACGAATCTCGTCGACGCTCATGTCGTCGTGATCGGTCTTTTTCCAAACGTCGCACATGAAACAGCGCAGATTGCATCGCCATGTGACGATAAACGTGCACATATTGGGCATCTCCGCCCGCCCGATCTTGTTATTGACCACCGCCTTGGCGATGTTTACGTAGGTACCTAAAGCCATTAGTGACTCCACTGGGACGGTTGAACAGTTGGATTGCTGGATCGTAAAGCACTGAACCATCCAACGGCTCGACTATCGAGCTACTCATATTTCTCGCGTCGGATCGCACTGACTTGGTCGGCAAGGATGCCGAACATGAAGACAATGACGCTGGATACCATCATGATCATGGCGCCGGTAGGGATATGTACAAAGGGATCGATCTTCGCGCCGTATCGAAAAATCATCGAACCAATCCAATAAACCAAGCCGATGAGAAACAGAGCAATACTGGTCGGCAGGAACACCTTTATGGGGTCGAAGAGGGCAATGATGCGGATAATGAGCATGATTGTGTTAAAACCATCCCGAATCGGGCTCACCGTACTCTTGCCGACACGTGGCGCGGTCGTGATCGGCACATAAGCCGTGTTATATCCCTCTTTGAAGAGGGCAAGTGTCAGCGTGGTCGTGAATGAAAAGCCGTTTGGCAAGATGTGGAGAAAGCGCAGGGCCACATTCCGGCGAAAAGCCCGAAATCCCGAATTCAGGTCTGGGATTTTGGTCTGGGCGAGGTAGTTCGCCACCTGAGATAGAATCCACTTGCCGGGGCGGCGCAGCAAAGGCGCATGAGAGTCCTTGCCTCGCGCTCCGACGACCATATCGTTATCGTTGAATGCATCCAACAAAGTGGAAATCTGGTCCGCGCTGTGCTCGCCGTCCGCATCCATCATCACGATAATGTCACCGGTGGTAGCACGGATACCTGTTTTCAACGCCGCGCCGTAACCCTTGTTGTGCATATGCCGGACGACGCGCACGCCGGCGCGTTTGGCGATCTCGCCTGTGCAGTCAGTAGAGCCATCGTCCACAACCAAAACCTCCGCGCGATCTGGCCACTCGCCGAGGCTGCCCAAGGTCGTTCCGATGCTGGCTTCAACATTGAATGCAGGGATGATGATAGAGACTGAAGATTTCAATTCTGCCTTTTGACTTTTCCAAGCAAATACCGGTGATGTGCCCAGAGGGCTTTGATCTGCCAGGGAATGGGCGCATGCTCCAAGAAGGTATACCGGTCAATTTGCGCTTTGAGTTCCGGGCGACGGCCGAGGTAATAGTCCATAGTGCTCCAATTCCACCCTGCGCCCGTAAACTGCGCATCCAGTTTCTTGGACTTTATCCCCAGCCGTTGGAGGACCTGAGCAGCGGGCATCACGGTATCCGGCCAAGGAGGGACGTCGAGTACGCCTTGCTCGATGACTTGAACGCCACCTGCAGTCAGGACTTGCCGGATACGGTGGATGTCCGCCCAGCTTTCGTCCACATAATTGACAAAATCGCGTTCGAGGAGGTACTTGCGCATCAAGTAGCCGACCTGGACGCGGTTGGGCATTGCCACAAACACAACTTGGCGGGAGACGCGGGCAAGTTCTTTGAGCAGGCCCTCCGCATCTGGCAAATACCATAAACCGGCCCATTCCCAGGTTAGGTCGAAGGAAGCATCAGGGAAGGGGAGATGGGCAAAATCGGGATGACATCGGAAGGTGGCGCGCAGGTCCAGCTCACCCCAGATACGCTCAACTCCGGCGAGCCGCTCTGGATTTTCATCCACAAGCGTCACCGCACACCCGCGCTGGGCGAGTCGCACGCTGTTGATGCCACTGACGCCAGCCATGCCAAAGAGCGGTGCTTCGAGAACGGTGTGGATGCTGTACTGGCTGACGATGCGGTCGAGGTAGTCGTTGAGGACGAGGCGTTCGTAGACGAGCCCAAGTCCCTCGTTATAATCGGTCAAGTATTTTTGCCATCGCGTCTCATCACGAGGCAGGGATTTTTGCGAACGTGACATGTGCTTTGAATATTACACGATTTTGGAAGTTTTGTCGAATACGAGTGACCGACCGAGGGCAGGGAAGGGACGACAATTTATCTACTGGACGATTTCGATTTTGACAATGGGCGTGCTACTCTGCGGGGACAAGCCCACGCGAAGCGTCATTACACCTGGCGGTAGGGTGGATGACAATAACAGGTCGTAGTATCCTTTGAGTAATTCGCCAGGTTGCCAATGGCTCGTCGGATAAAACGCAATTGGCCTGTTGTGCCATTCCTGCCAGGTCTTGCCTGATGAATCGACGAGTGAAATATAAACGTTGGCATCCTCGCCGACTTTCTCCCGCACCATCCACACTAGGTAAAGAGTCAATTTCTCGCCCGCGCGATGCGCGCTGTCCACCCCGCCGTAGCCCCACAGTGCCAGGCGCTGGTCTAATGGTTTGTCCAACAAATGTTGAACAAAGACCTGGTCACGCGCAAGATCCGTTGAGCGTTCCACCGTGAGTTGAGCGATTGCGATTTCGTCGCTCGTCTGCAATTTTGTCTCTGCATCCACAATTGCTATTGTGAGTTGCGCAACGCCTGGAGGTAATCCTCCAGGGATCTGGAAATTGTGAACATCACTCACGTACTCGCCGGGTTGCCACTGCGAAGCCCGATATAGGTCGCGTACCGGTGGCTCGGAAATCTGCGCGATCAAGCGCCTCTCGGGGTCGTACAAGCGAATTCGTACGAGCCAATCGCGCATCGCTCTCTCCGCATGCCAGTATA
>JBLMXX010000424.1:0-15648 GCA_050257995.1 Acidobacteriota bacterium
TAAAAAGCCGTTTCATTCCTTCTCCTCCTCAAAGTGTGAATCGACGAACTTTGAAAGAATCGAATGCCCTTGTGCCGTTCTAACCTTCCGGAGCGACCTTGGTTTTCGGTTTGTTGACTTGTTCTTTTTCGGCAACCACCTCCTCTTTTGTCGCCGCGGGATAGAGTCGTGCTTCCGTGATCCGATCGAAAATAGCACGCCCCTGACCGAGCAAACCATTGGGAGCGAACAGGATCGTGAGGACGAAAATGAGCCCCATCACCGTGGGCCAGCGGGAGGTAAAGAGACTGACGATATTACGTGTGAAAATGATGACCCCGGCGCCGACCACCCCGCCGAAGAGCGTACCGACGCCGCCGACGATCACCATCAATACCCCTTCGGCGGATTTTGCAAATTCGACCGTGGACGGGCTGATGAACCCATTGTACATGGCGTAGAGTGCCCCGCCGATCCCGGCGAAAAAGCCGGTCGCGGTAAAGCCGATGAATTTGTGTAACCCGGTATTGTATCCCAGGGTCCTCATGCGCGATTCACTCTCCCGGATCCCTTTCAGCGTCAACCCGAAAGGCGAGTTGACCATGAGATACATCAGCGCCGCCACGACGACGAATACGGCCAGCACCAGGTAATAGAACTGCCAGTACTCGTGAATGAAATCGGGACGCGGGATGCCGCGGATGCCATTCTCGGCACCCGTGACGGACGCCCAACGGTACGCGATGCCCCAGATGATCATGCCCTCCGCCACGGTGACCATCAAGAAATAGACCCCCGTGGTGCGGATCGCAATGACGGCGAACAACGCGGCCGTGACCGTCGAGGCGAGAACTCCCAGCGGCACGGCGGCATAGATCGGGGCGTGCATCTTGGTGAGCATATACCCGATGACGTACGCCGATACGCCAAAGATGCCGGCGTGGCCCATCGAGGTCAGCCCGGTGAAACCGGCGAGGATATCGATGCTCATTGCCATCAGGCCAAAGATCATGACCTCGCTGAAGAGATTCACATAGAAGGAGGAGGCGATCACCCGCGGCAAAGCCACCGCCACCGCCAGGAGCACGAGAACGACAATGAGCTTTCCCCATCGTTGCAGCATCGTCAATTTCTCCCAAAGAGCCCGCGCGGTCGGAGCGCCAGCATGATCGCCATGGGGCCGAAGATGGTAAAGTAGGACAGCTCTGGAAAGAGCGCCTTGCCAAAAGTGTCCAGCAAGCCGACCGTCAGCGCGCCGACGATGGCCCCTTCCAGACTGCCCAAGCCGCCGATGATCACGACCACGAGGCCAAAGAGCAGAATTTCCCAGTCCGCGCCCGGGTAAAGACTCAGGAAGGCGCCGCCCATCACGCCCGTCAAGCCGGCCAGCGCCGCCCCCACCATAAAGACACCGCTAAAGACCAATTTGATATTGATGCCCAGGGCATCCACCATCTCGATGTCGTCCACCCCCGCGCGGACGATGGCGCCCAGGCGCGTATGGGTCTGCAGGTACCAGAGCACGGCGCCCACGATGACGCCGACCAGGACCACAAAGAATCGGTACAGGGGATAGGTCAGGGGACCGATGGTGGCAGAGGTACGCAGGAAATCGGGCGCCGGAATACTGACCGGGTCACCCGACCAGATAACGAGCGACAGGTCACCCAGGATAAAAGCGAGACCCACGGTCAGCAGGACCTCGGAATTGCCCTGGCCGCGCACACGACTGAGCAGTCCACGCTCGATCAGCACTCCCATAACCCCAACCGAGACCGCCGCCGCGGCAAGCCCGGCAAAGAAACTGAGACTGCCCAGCGAGGCATTCGTCGCCCGGATGACGGAAAGACCGATGTACCCGCCGACGAGGTAAAAGCCGCCGTGCGTCAGGTTGCTCACACGCATCAGACCAAAGATCAAAGTAAAGCCGCTGCCGAGGAGAAACAGCAGTGCGGCGAACGTAATACCATTCAGGACCTGGAATAAGAGAAATGTGGTTGACACCGGCCAACTCCTTAGTTACAAGCCAAAAATCCGGACCGCGTTTTGAGAGGCAATTGCCTCCGCCGCCCCGTTGTCGAGATTCGCAAAGGCGAGCCGCTGGGTAAACTGCGTGTCTGCCATATCGAACGGCAAGTCTGTCCCGATCATGACATGGTCCTTGCCCACCAGGTCGATCAGGAATTTGAGCGGCAGGTCCGCATGCGTAATGGTGTCAAAGTAAAAACGCGATAGGTAAGTGGAAGGCGGCTTTTGGATGACCGAGTGCGTTTCAGAACGAACGTCGTAGCCGTGATCCAATCGCCCGACCTGATAAGGCATAAAGCCGCCGGCATGGACCAGAACGACTTTTAACTTGGGATGGCGATCCAGCGCGCCGGAGAGGATCAAGCGCGACGCCGCGATGGCGGTATCCAATGGGTTGCCGATCAAGTTGGTCATATAGAAATCACCCAATTGCGGTTTGGTCCCGACATAATAGGGATGCAGCATGACCGGGACGTCCAGTTCCTCCGCCTCTGCAAAGAAAGGATCGAACCTCGGATCGTCCAGAGGCACGCTCTCCATAACGGTGCCGATCTCGACGCCGCGCAGGCCCAACCGAGTCACCGCCCGGCGCAGTTCGATTACCGACGCGCCTGGGTCCTGGAGCGGGACCGTTGCCATGCCGCGCAGGCGTCCTCCAGACCGGGCAACCATCTCCGCGACCGATTCGTTTGCCATCTGGCAGAATTCACACGTGGAAACCGCGTCTGCCCAGTAGAAAAATAAGGTCGGCGAGATCGAGAGGATGGAAGTATCCAATCCTAAGCGGTCCATCTGCCGCAGTTTGGCTTCGAGGTCATAAAATTCGGGGGAGAGCGGGTACCGGTAACCTTGCGGATGGATCACCCACTCGGCCTCGCCGCGCGACTCGAGCCGGATATTGTTCAACGCGCGTCCCCGGCGTGCATCCGCGATAAGTTGGGTTGGAATAAAATGAGTATGGATGTCAATTTTCAAGAAAACCTCCTTTTCGCCTTTTATCCTCCGTCGACGGGAGGCATGATGAACACTTGGGCGTGATCTTGCACAAGGCTATCCGGACCGCCGAGTCCCAACGCATTGCGCCCGTTTACCAGAATGACAAATCCGTCACGCAGACCCTTGGCGTCGAATAGGGCTTGTACCAGGTCCCCCTTAAATTGAGGCGCCACATAACGCGAAACCAGTTCGCGCAAGGTGAGACCCAACGCAGGGTCAGGCTCGACCGAGATATGCGTCGGACCCACCAGGGGCAGTCCTAAACACACGACCTTGATTGCCATCTAGTGTTGTACCAATTTGATATTGCGGAGGGTTGGCGGTGCAGACTTCCAAAGTCTCGGAGACTTTGGAAGTCTTGTTGATTGCCAGTCCCTTTTCGATTACGCACTTTGGTTCCGTTCGAATACCAGCGCGCCTGAAGGGCAATACTGCACGCAGGTCGGGTCCCCATTGCACAAATCACACTTGAGCGCAATGCCACTATGCTCGTCAACCCAAATCGCATGAAAAGGGCAGGCTTGCAGGCACTCGCCGCAGCCGTTGCACAGTTGCGCTTTCAATTCCACGATGCCGGTCTCTTGGTTCTCCACGAGCGCCCGCGTGGGACATACCGCGATGCACTTTGCGTTCCGGCACATCCGGCAATACACGGGCTTGAAGATGGGCAGGTCCATGCGCGGCAGGCTTTTTTCGACCCGGATGCGGCTCCTGGCGAATTCGAGACGGTCCGCGTGGTCGAGAGCGCAGACGATGGTGCAGGTCCGGCAGCCGGTACAGGTTTTGAAATTAACTCGTAATGTGGGTATCTTGCGTGTGCTCATTCCGACTCTTTCACCGGGATGCCGTATTTCTCCAACGTCTCGGGCAAGGGCACGCCTTGCGCGTCCCAACCGCGCAGCGCGTAATATTCGTCCAACATCTGGTCAAGCCCGGCGCGTCCGATAATCTGGCCTTTCGCCGGTCCCTCCGGTTGGGCTTCTTCCAGCAAGCGCCAGGGCAGGACATCGTCCTTACGCGTAAATCCCTCCCGGACATTGAACAGCCGGATGGTAGTCTCCATTCGATCTTCTGCGGCTTGCCATTCCGCTTCGCTGTAAACGCGTCCGGTGGTCGCCTCCACAAACTCGGAGAATTCTCGAATATTGGTCAGCCCGACGCCATGCGCCGTATCGCAAACGATCAGGCAGTGCAAGATGCCGCGATCTTGAAATTGTCCCTTGACCATGGCGGCTTTGCCCTCTACCGTAAAGGGCGGCACGCCTCCCAGCACTTCTTTAGCGGGCGGCCAGGCGCGGCGATGGCACGCGCCGCGGGGAGTGACCGCGTAAGTCAGCGCACTACCAAAGCCCGCCCTCGGGTCATAGGCAGGCAGTTCCAGTCCTTTGACGTGGATGGCGAACCGTTCGGATCCGCCGCCGATCTTTTGTGAAGCACTCTTGACGCCTTCGGCGAACCAAGCGCCGATCCCACGGCGAAGAGCCATCTCCTCCAACAACCGCAGCGCGCCCGCTGAATCACCAAACCGCAAATCGCTGACCCAGGTATCGTGCAGCAGGCCGCGTTCGGCGCATTCCATCGCAAAGCCGACCACGTTCCCCGCCGAGATAGTGTCCATTCCCAATTTGTCGCAGAGCAGATTTTCCTGCACGACCACGGCGGGATCGTCAATGCCCAGGTTGGAACCCATGAGAGCCAGGGTCTCGTATTCCGGTCCTTCGATGCGGATACGTTCGTCCCCTCGCGTCACCTCGACCAGGCGACCGCAGGGAGTCAAGCAGGCATAGCATCCCGCATGACCGATCGTGATACGCAGGACCCCCTCGCCGTCCAGCACGCCTTGCCCCTCCGGAAATATCCCTTCTCGAAAATTGCGTGTGGGCAGCATGCCCGCCGCATTGGTGACGGTGAAAGTCGAGGGAGTCCCATACTTGATCCGCGCCTGGGCAGCGGGGACCTGGCCCAATCTCTTTAGTTGTTTGGCTTGCAGCGCCATGACCCGCCGGGGATCCGCCAGAGGCACTCCACCGGTACCCTGGACCACGACGGCTTTCAAGTTCTTGGAGCCCATCACGGCGCCCACCCCGCCGCGACCCGCGTGACGATAATAGTCACTGCCGATAGAGGCAAACTTGACGAGGTTCTCTCCGGCCGGTCCGATAACGGCGACTCCGACATCGTAATGCCCATGGCGCTCGCGCAGGCGGTCCTCCGCCTCAAATGCATCCAATCCCCACAAATCGTCAGCCGGTCGCACCTCGACGTGGTCATCTTTGATCCACAGATAAGAAGGCGCGGGCGCGCGTCCTGTGAGAATGAGCACGTCATAGCCCGCAAAGCGCAGAGCGGGGGCGAGCAAGCCGCTGGAGTAAGAATCGCAAAAACTGCCCGTGGCGGGCGACTTGCACACGACGACGTACTTGCCGGTACCGGAAAAGGGCGTTCCCGTCAGCGGACCGGTGATGAACATGAGGATATTGCCGGGCGACAGCGGGTCAGTGCCGGGAGGGAGTAGATCGAGCAAAAGCCGCCCGCCCAACCCCCGACCGCCGATATAGGCGTCCGTCATCTCCGGAGGCACTGCCCCGCGCTCGGATTTGCCTGTCCCGAGGTCGACCTGTAAGGTGCGCCCCTCAAATTTGCACATCCAGTGTTCCCTTGGCAATAGATGGCGACCAGTTCAAGCAAAGCTGAATGAACATGCTAGTGAATCGTCCAGCCCCCGTCGACCATCAACACATGGCCGACGACCATATCCGATAGATGGCTGGATAAGAACAGCACTGCGCCGCTAAAGTCTTCGGGCTGCGCCCACCGCCCCACCGGCAGCATTTGGGTGGTCACCCATTCTTTATAGCCGGGGCGCGCGAAAAGATTTTGGCGGGAGGGCGTCTCGGTGATGCAAGGCGCGATGGCGTTGACGTTGATTCCATAGGGCGCCCACTCGAGCGCGCACGCGCGCGTCAGTTGATGGACCCCTGCCTTGGTCGCCGCGTACACCGATCGGGTCGCAAAGCCCACGACTCCGAAGGTCGATCCAAAGTTGATGATCTTGCCGCTGCGTTGGGGTATCATCACCCGCGCCACCGCTTGCGAGGCGAAGAATAATCCTTTGAGCGACGTATCGAGCGTCTTGTCCCATTCTGCTTCGGTCACATCCAGGGCCGGCGTCGTGCCGGTCCAGTCGGCGTTGTTGATGAGGATATCGATCTTGCCAAAGTAAGCATGTACCCGACTTGCCATGGCGTAGATTTCCGGGACATGCAAGAGATTCGTCGGCACGACAAGGGCACGCCGCCCCAATGCCTCGATTTCGCCTTTGACGCGCTCTGCCCGCTCTACGTTGAGGCCGGCCAGCGCGATGTGCGCGCCGTGCTGCGCCAGCGCCAGTGCCAACGCCCGCCCGATGCCCTGCGAAGCGCCGGTGACGATCGCGACCTTATCCTCCAATCCAAAACTCGAGCCCATGGTCGTTGCTTGTCCCAATTCCCCTATCATTGACTTGGCCGTAAGCGACCGGTAATGGTGCCGCCCGTCTTGTTCCTTAGTGAATCGTCCAGCCGCCGTCCACGAGCAGCACGTGTCCCACCACCATGTCCGAAAGAGGACTGGCGAGGTATAAAGCCGCTCCGACGAGGTCCTCCGGCTGGTTCCAGCGCCCGATCGGAAATTCCTGGACCATCATCTCCTTAAAACCCGGTCTGGCCAGCACATCGGCGCGTCCCGGTGTCTCGGTGAGCGCGGGAGCAATAGAATTGACGTTGATCTTGAGAGGCGCCCATTCAAGCGCCAACGCACGGGTCAGCTGATGGACGCCGGCTTTTGCCGCACAATACGCCGGGCGACCTTTAAAGGCGGTGATTCCAAAGTTGGAGCCGATATTGACGATCTTGCCTCCGCCTTGCGGGACCATCACGCGCGCGATTGCCTGGCTGCAAAAGAACGTGCTCTTGAGACAAACGTCCAGCGTGCGGTCCCATTCCTCTTCGGTAACATCCACAGCCGGTGTCGTGGCAGTCCACCCGGCGTTATTGACCAGGATATCAATTCGACCGAATGTTTCCTTTGCCTTGTCCGCCATCGCCCCGATCTGCGCTACGTTTGTCACATCGGTTAGAGCCACCAGCGCCTTGCGCCCTATTCCCTCGATCTCGCCTTTCAATGCCTGGAGCGCTTGCTGGTGGAAAGCGGGGTGCTCTGCCAGCACCAGGTGAGCCCCTGCTTGGGCATATGCGATGGCAATCGCGCGCCCGATGCCCTGTGACGGACCGGTCACGACCGCGACCTTATCTTGAAGTTTGAAGCTAGAATAATCGTTAATCATCAGTGTATTCCAATCAAGGCGGAAGGATGAAGAAGAGCTAAATGGGTTTCCCTTCATCCTTCCGCCTTCATCCTTCATCCTTTGTTTATGACGTCTTCGGCGATTTCGCGGAACTCGGCTTTGGTCAGCAGACGCTTGCTGTTCAGCGAATGCGTCTTGACGATGCTCAGGATCTTGGCGACCTCGTCTTCCGTCGCCGTCATGTTCGCTTCATCCAGCCAGACCTTGACGGAATCCAAACCACTGCCTTTGCCCATGACGGATTTGGCCGCTTCTTGCCCGACGAGTTCCCAGCGGAAAGGGAAGAGCTCGGTGGCTTCGGCGTGACCGCAGTTCCTAAGCCAGGAGGTGATGATGCCCGACTCGACGTTGTACAGCATATCGCCGACGATGGGCTTGTTCCATGGGATCGGAATGCCCGCGCGGTCCTGGACGATCTTGGCAAGCTTGGTCAGCTTGCCATAGTTCAAGCCGATGTCGACGCCGTACATCGTCAAGAGCGCCATCGCGGTCTCTTCCATCGGGGTGTTGCCCGCGCGCTCGCCGATACCGAGGACGGTCGTATGCATCACTTCGCACCCTTCGGCGAGCGCCATGATCGTGTTCGCGACTCCCAACGCAAAGTCCATGTGAAAATGCGTTTCAAGGCGCGTGTTGACGCGCTTTTTGACCTGGCGCACCAGATACTGCATCGCATGAGGCGAAGTGACTCCGAAGGTGTCCACGAGCGCGAGCGCGTCCATATGACCTTCCTTCGCGACTCGCGTGATGAGGTCGAGCACCCAGTTGATATCCGAGCGGGAAAAGTCGATCGGGAAGAAAACCACTTCCAGTCCCTGTTCGTGGGCATAGGCAGTGGACTTGATCGAGGTCTCGATGGCTTTTTCCAGTGGCCAGCGATACGCCTTTTCGATAATGTGCTGGCTGGAGGGGACCTCCATCACGACGCCCCTGACGCCGGTATCGACGGCGCGCTTGACGTCTTCGACCATGCAGCGCGAAAAGGCAAAGATCTCCGGACCCAGGTTGCGCTTGACGATCTCTCTGATCGCCGCTTCATCGGAGGGCGATACGGCGGGCATGCCCGCTTCTATCCGGTGGACGCCGGCTTCGGCGAGCGCTTCGGCGATGGCAATCTTATCATCCTTGTTGAATTCGATCCCGGCCTGCTGTTCACCATCGCGGAGCGTAATATCATGCACCTTGATTTTGGGTGCGAACTTGAACTCCTGGCGCACCTCCGGCGCAAAGTTCCACGGGCTGACGAACCAATTATCAGTCTTCCAGGGTTGAGAGGACATGTTAAACTCCTGAAGGATGAAGGATGAAGGATGAAGGATGAAAAAGACCTAAACGGGTTTTCATTCATCCTTCCGCCTTCAGCCTTCATCCTTTGATTTTATTGACGGGATAGCGCGGTTCTTTGCCGCTGAGAACGAGCGCGACCTGTTGGGCGGCTTTGGTCTGGAGGTCAATCATGGACTCTTCAGAATAAAAGCCCGTGTGCGGCGTCAGGATCACATCGTCGCGTCCGAGCAGGCGCGAATCGGCGGGCGGCGGCTCTTGCGGCAGGACGTCGAGTGCAGCCCCCGCCAACTGTCCTGCGTCGAGCGCATCGACCAGCGCTTCGACGTCCACCAGCGGGCCGCGCGCGGTGTTCACGAGCAAGGCGCCGCGCTTGATCTGGCGGAAGGTATCCGCATTAAACATGTTCTTCGTTTCCGGCGTCAGCGGCGCATGGATCGAGACATAGTCCGATGTGCTCAGCAGTTCCGGCAGGCTGACACTCTTGACGCCGAACTTGGCCGCAACCTCGGCGGGGATGTAGGGATCGTACGTTTGGACATGCAGTCCGAACGCTTGGGCTTTTGCCGCCACGAGTTTGGGAATCTTGCCCAACCCGATCAGGCCGAGCGTACGGCCACGCAGGCGGTGGATCGGGTTGACGGCCCCGGTTTCCCACTTGCCGGCGTGCGCGCGTTTGTTCGCAAAGGGGATCTTGCGGACGAGTGTGAGCAGCATCGCCATCGCGTGGTCCGACACCTCGTCCTCGCAGTATTCGGGGACATTGGTGACGACGATGCCGCGCCGGCTTGCCGCCTCAATGTCCACATTGTCCACGCCAATGCCGGTCCGCGCCATCACTTTGCAGTTCTTGAGTTGATCGATCAGCGACGCCGACATCTTGGCGTAACAGACGATCACGCCATCCGCCTCGCGGGCGACCTCCAGGATCGCCTCCGGCGTGGTGGCTTGGGCTAACTTGAGCTCGGCGTGCAGTTCAGACAGGACCTGCTTCGTCGGCTCCAAATTCGGAAATACATGATCGGTAACGGCTACCAGTGGGTTAGCCATAGGTTTACCTCTTCATCGCCTCTTCCATGTGCTCCATCTGCGTAAAGACAACCGGACCCTCTTTCGTGACCAGCACGTTCTCTTCCAGTCGCACGGTCTGCCGGAGCAAGGGATGCCCGGCGAAAGTCTCAATGGCAAAGTACATGTTCTCTTTGATTTCGGCGGGATACTGGAGCGAATACGCACGGGACATCCACATGCCTTCGTACAGCGTGAGCCCGATACTATGCGCAAACTGCTGGAGCGTCACCGTGCCGTATTTATCGTCGTCGTACTCGGGGAATGGGCGGACGACGTCGGCGCTGGTCTTGCCGGGGCGGAGGTTCTCGATGCCCGCGTACATCGAATCGTAGACTTCGTGATACAGGTCGACCTCGGAAGGCGTCATCTTGCTCGCGACCTTGAAGCAGCGGACGAAATCGATAAAATAGCCGGAAGGACCCACCGCGTTAATGTCCACAATCACGAGGTCGCCCTGGCGGATCATTTTATCGGTTGCCCAGCGACGATACGGGCTGGTATTGCCGCCACTCGCAACGATGATGTCGTAAATGATCTCGCAGCCGCGCTCGAGCATGAACTCGTGGACCTTGGCTTCGATCTCGCGCTCGCGCACGCCGGGCTTGAGCCACTCGTACTTGATCTTCCACATCGCGGCGTCTCCGATGCTGGACGCCATTTTGAGGCACTCGATCTCGTCACGGGTCTTGACCACGCGTGCCTGGGACACGGCGGGCCAGCCGTTCACGATATTCAGTTTGCGCTCCTGGAAGGCCTGCAGGGAAGGCATATCGAAATTGTCCACGCCGATGCGTTCCTTGCGGACACCGTGCTCTTCGAGCACCTCGATCACCGAATCCGCCATCTTGCCCACCATCATCGGCACCGCCCCTTCGGCCCACTGCCACGTCATCGCCGGGCGGATACGCCCTTCCATCCACGGCAGGTCAATTTCCGCGCAGTGCAGGTCCGATCCGGCGGTCTCAAACAGCACGGGCTCGCCGCCATTCGGGAGAACGACATAGCGGATGTTGATGTTATACTTCCAGTTCCCCTGATAGGAGCCGGTCGCATAACGGATGTTCGCGCCGGCAAAGAGGACCAGAGCGCCGAGGTCATTGGCATTCATTGCATCCTTGAGACGCTGGAGGCGGTCCTTGCGCATCCGATCATAGTCCACCCGGTATTGCCAATCGGCGCCGGATTGACTGTAGAGGCGCTTGGGATCCCATTCGTGCGGCTTGCCGATAAAACTGAGGTCCATTGTGACTCCTTTCTGATTTCGGATCCCACGAGGATCCATTAGAAAATATAAAGCGGTCCCGGTACCCGGCGTTGTGCCTGGTGGACTCGACTCAGGCGCACGCGAATGGGTTCGGAAACCGCGGTTTTGAAACAGAGCGAAACTTGTTTGTGCAACCAGATGGAGGAGGGAAGGAGAGGAAAGGAAAACAGAAACGGCCCGAAATTTCCCTGCGGCTCGCTGAGCGGGACCACGCAGAGGAAAACGTGGGGCTGATGCCCATCACTTGGGTGGACGGCTGACGAGAGTGCATACCTATCTCCCGGAGATAGCGACACCAACGTTGGCGGCAAGGTTTAGATCTTCAAAACACTCTCTGAGGGACCGGGGACTGGTCTTGCTCTTCCACACGCGCACTCAATTGCGCCTTGGCGTGGACCACGATCCCCTTGGTGACCGCGGCCAGGTGGGCCTGGGTCTCTTGTTCCGCCAACAACGGATCGCGCCTGACACATGCTTCGTAGATGAGCTGGTGACTAACGGCCGCTTCGCGCATGTGTTCCGTCGTGGCGATAAACTCACGCATGTAGGGAGCGATATTGTTGCGCAGATTGTCGATCAATGCAACCAACCGCGGTCGACCGGCACATTGGTAGATGGCGTGGTGAAAATGGTGGTTGAGCTCAAGCCAACGGTCGATATCGGTCGTAATGCTCAATTCGTGGAGGATCTCTCCAAGCGCTCTGACCTGATCGGCGCCCATTTTGGGAATGGCGAGGCGGGCGGCCATGCCTTCGAGGACGCTGCGCAAAAAGAGGATTTCTTCGATTTCGGCGAGAGGTAATTCGGCGACGACAGCACCATGATGGGGGATTAGTTCGACCAGGCCCTCAGCCGCTAGAGTTCGCAGTGCCTCGCGAATGGGGCTGCGGCTAACCTTGAATACTTCGGCGATTTCGTTCTGGTCTAGTCTCTGACCGGGCCTGAAAATGCCGCGGAGGATGGCATCACGAAGCCGGTCAGCGATGATTTCTTGACGGGTTTGCAGCGGAGCCCCTAGGTCAATCCCGTGAGTTTCCATCAAGCGTAACCCCTAGAAAAGCCGTAAAGTATATTGTATACAATCCACTTTATACAAATCGAGTATAACCTGAATTGGGGCGGGTGTCAATAGTGTTAAAGATGGCAGAACGCCATCACAAACTTACGCCTCCGCTCCGACATGATAGACAAGCCCTCGTTCTAACTGCGACTTGATTTTTCAGTTCGCGTTGATATACTGGAAATTAGATTGTGCGGGTTTGTCGTGGGCCCAATTTGCTTCACAGGAGAAGCACAGGCATGACGGCGCACCGAGTTACGCAACCCCTGATCCGCTTTCAGTTTCCTCGGACACGTATTGATCTTTTCCACCCCTTGTTAGCCCTCATGCTGGTGATCTGGATCGGGAACTTGCCACCGGCGATCGCCGTGGCGCCGCCCCGCGACCCATTCGATCCCTGGCAAATTGAAAACCTGATGACCGAGCCGCGCGTCGCACTCGGAGTCGTTCCATGGGATAACCACATCTATGCCATCGGCGGCCGCGGCGACAATCCCTATCTGAATTCGGTGGAATACACGGTAGTGGAATCGACCGGCTCCCTGGGGACCTGGCAAACGACAACGTCGCTCGGCAAAGCACGATACGCGTTGTCCGCCGTACCATCCGCGGGACGGATCTATGCTATAGGCGGATTCGGCTGGGACCCGGCCAAGGGTGAGAGTGCCCTCAAGGATGTTGAAACAGCTTTAGTGCAAGCCGATCATTCTCTGGAGAGTTGGACCATCGCCACCCCCATGACGACCGCGCGCGCGCGGCTTGCGACCGTCGTGTGGAAGGATCATGTCTATGCACTGGGCGGAAGTCATGACAACATGCCACTCGACACCGTAGAATGGTCCACGCTTCAATTAGATGGCAGCCTGAGCGCCTGGCAATCCGCCGGTCATATGACGTCCGCGCGTGAAGGGTTGGCCGCGACGATAATGGGAGACTATATTTATGCTATCGGTGGGCGATATAATGACTCAACCGGCCCGCACGCGCTGGACACCATCGAGCGAGCCAGGATAAATACGGATGGCTCCCTCGATACCTGGCAAGAGATCAGCAAGATGCAAGTCCCAAGATTCCATCCCGCAGCGGTGATCTCTGGCAATTACCTTTGCGTGCTGGGCGGCAGCAACGAGTCGAATGGTGGGACCTATCTGAACAGTGTTGAAATCGCCGTGATTAATTCCGACGGGTCACTCGGTCCGTGGCAGTCCGCACTCTACATGATTTCGCCGCGCGTTGCTTTCGGAGCGGTGCAAGTGCAAAACAACCTCTATGCGGTGGGGGGTTCCAACAGTACAGCAACACTGGCAAGCGTGGAGCGCACGGGCAGCCCTCTGAATGCGCCCTTTCTATTTCTTCCGATGGTCCTCAGATAGGAGTACCCTAATTGAAGCGACCAACTGTCATTTGGTTTGCGCTGGCACTATCGATCATCCTCTCCTTCCCCACGCGTCAGGGACTGTCAGCGTCCACTGGACTCCTCTATATTTCTTTCATCAACGTCGGACAGGGGGATTCCATTCTACTGCATGATGACAGCAACTTTGACATCCTGATCGACGGAGGTCAGCCCTCGGCAGGGCCCACCGTCACTGCCTATCTGCGCCAACAGCATGTCGACGATATCGACGTGATGGTGGCAACGCATGCGGACGAAGATCATATCGGCGGGCTGATTGACGTTCTGCAAATGACAGACGTTCCCGTTCGCTCGGTCATTTACAACGGGTACGCAGGCACGACGGCGAAGTGGAATGAATTTATGACGGCGGTGCAGCAGGAAGGGTTGGCTCCCTCCCCACTCCAGTATCCAAATACAGTGAAATGGGGATCGGTAACCGGTACCGTCCTGAACCCGGAACCGGGACTCGTCAACCCCGATCAAAATGACGCCTCTCTCGTTCTGCTGATTACGCACGACAGGGTCAAGTCCCTGTTTGCCGCCGATATCACTTCGACGGCAGAGACAGACATCGCCGCACGCGGAATGTCCTTGGCGGCTCAGGTGCTAAAGGTAGCTCACCACGGGAGCAAGTACAGCACCGGCACGCCCTTTCTATCTGCCGTTCAGCCTTCTGACGCCATCATCAGCGTAGGCACCAATTCGTACGGCCATCCCGCCCCCGAAACCTTGAGCCGGCTGGAGGCGGCGGGCGCGCGAATCTGGCGCACAGACCGGCAAGGCACAATCGTAATGACGGATGACGGCAGTCATTACACCATAACCTATACGCATTACCTTTACTTGCCGGCGATCCTGCGCAGTCTCGTGCCGTAGGATAATATTCCCCTTGGTAAATCGAGAGGGTTGTAGTATATTATAGTTCATCTACCTTCGAGCGTAAAACGCTCGAGGGTATTATGTTCCCGTTGGCAATACCCTTTCTTTCGGCGAGAGAATCGTGCAAAAGCAGATATTCATATTGGTCCTCGTTGCGGTCTTGGCCTCTTTTCCTGCCGATCCGCACCGCGTTTCCGCAAGTAAAATTTTGCCTTCTTCCTCTACCCTCCCCGATGCGACAGACTCGATTGCAAAGGCCGTCACGCCGGAGCCGGTCGATATTCAGGGTTTTCATCTGGTATCCGAGGACGCGGGCTGGCTGCTTTTTGACCGGTACCTGTACTGGACCCAAGACGGCGGGCAGTCCTGGAATTCAATCACCCCCACAAACCTCGAACCGTACGCCATTCGAGCCGTTTCATTCTTGGACGCGCAATCCGGTTGGCTGATATTGAGCGCGACGGAACAGGCCAACCCCTTCGTTATCGCTCAAACCTCCGATGGCGGCAAAACCTGGGAAAGCCGTGCTCTTTCACTCTTTGCTCCGGGGGATGTGAACGCCAACGTATCTGCTTTCTACTTTTATTGGCTGGACCGGCAGACCGGTTGGCTCGTCACCCGGCGCGCCACGGGCAGTAACTTTGACACCGGCGCGCTGTTCAAGACGACGGACAGCGGCAAGAACTGGACGCGCCTGACGGCTCCCACCGGTGACCCGGTCTATTTTGTGACGCGCGAATTCGGCTGGATGGCCGGCGGACCCGCGGGAGAGCAATTGCATCGCACCATGGACGGCGGCAGCACGTGGCAGTCACAGTCCATCCCCGGATGGGGCACCGGTCAATCCATCCAACGCAAATTCTTTCTTCCCCGGTTCGCGAACGATCGTGAGGGATTGCTTCCAACAATACTCGCGGCGGGAACGGAGACCCGGGTTCAATTTTACCGTACCCAGGATGGGGGGCAAACCTGGAATCTCGAGACCGATCTGGCGGTCAGTCCCGGGAGTGCACCAGACATTCATTTGCCGCTTGCGGTCGTGAGTCCGCGCGAATCGGTGTTGCTCTTGCCGGAACGGAAACGGGCCTTGCGTACAATTGACCGGTTGAGCACCACGCTCGCGGGTTCCGACCCTTGGATTTCCGGCATTGACGAATTGGACATGGTGACGCTACAAGTGGGTTGGGCAAACCACAGATCCGGCAACTGTTCCCCGCTCCAGACGAATGCTCGCTCGACCCCCCTCATCAAAAACACAGTGGATTGCGTCGCACAAGCGAGACTGCTTTACACGAATGATGGTGGAGCATCCTGGCAAGCGCTGCCTTTGCCGAAAATAGACC
>JBLMXX010000425.1:0-8504 GCA_050257995.1 Acidobacteriota bacterium
CTGTTCTAACGCTTCCATGAACGCGATGCCGTCGCGGGCCAGGCCTGCCTCGCGTGCCATCCCGAACAGGATGCCGGTGCGCGGATCGTGGGTGTGGATACGGTGTCCCATTCCTGGCAACCGCCGCCCCTGGGCAACAGACTCCGCCACCACCTGTTGCGCCGTTTGTGCGATCGAAAGGGATTCCCGCCGCGCCCGGTCGAGACTCTCGGCAATCATTTGCATGCACGCATAGCCGGCACCTCCATGCGCATCGCCAATGGCGAGGACGCCGGCGCCGATCGCGGCTTCCAGCGATTGGCGGTTGCCAGAGGCGACAATGCGCGCGGCGGCCGCGGATGGCGCTCCCGGACCATGCTCACAAACGCCGATCAGGATGGCGTCCAATAGCCGCCGCTCATCTTGGCTAGGGAGACGTCCCTGGTGCAAAAGGAAAATGGTATCGGTAAAAGTCGCTCCGGTCATGAGCGACGTCACATCATAGCCCCGCAGCCAAACGTGCGTCTCATCAGTATTCGCAATACTGGTTCGCCAGGGTTCCATGCGCTCTCCTTGGAGAAACAGCGGTCAGTAATCGCTGCAAGGGCCGCTGTTCACTCGTCACTGTCAGCCGGCACCTCGAAGGTCTCGGTTTCGTAGAATTCGCCGAACAATTCCTGCTCCGTGGGTCGATCTTCGGGTATCGGGCGGCTCACCCACGTCACGTTCATATAATGTTTCAAGTGGATATTCTCGGATGTGACATTCCCACCCCACGTTCCACACCCCAAGCTGGACGTCATCGGCATTCCGTTGTTAAAGGCGCCCGCGTTCGCTTTCGATTGTGGCTGGCGCACCATGATCCGGCTCACCGGCGCGACAAGCCCCAGACGGTGGATGTGATCGTCGTCGAACGAATAGATGCCGCACGAGTGACCCTTGCCGCCCACCTCGTAGATCTGTTCCACCATCTTGAGCGCATTCTCAAACCCGCTGTACTTGAACAGCGCCAGGACCACGCACAACTTTTCACTGGAGAACAAATAGTCTTTGCCGATATGGTCCTCTGGCACGATAAAGAATTTCCGGTCTGACGGAATCTCGAATCCGGCGATGGCAGCAATCCGCTGCGCCGAAATGGCAACCGTATTCGACGTGCGATGCCCTTCCGCATCCCACAGGACCGCTTGCAGCTTTTGCTTTTCCTCGGGCGAAGCGAGATAACCGCCCTCGGCAATCAACTGCGCCAGGAACCGGTCATAAATCGAGGCTTCGACGACGAGGTTACCATCGGCGGAACAGCCGGAACCATAGTCTGAGGTCTTGCTCAGACGCGTGTTCCGCGCCGCATGCTCGATATCCGCCGTCTCGTCGATGACCATCGTCGAGTTGCCCGCCCCTACGCCAAAGGACGGGGTCCCGGAGCTGTAGGCGGCTTTGACCATATCCTTTCCGCCGGTTGCCTGGACGAGATCACAGATGGACATGAGGTATTGTGAGAGCGGGATGCTGGGGTTTTCGACGCATTGGAAAAGGTCGGGCGGAGCGCCTTCCCTCTTCAGTGCCTCGCGCATGATGCGAACGGTTTCGAACGTCGTTTTCTTGCTGCGCGGATGTGGCGAGAAAATGACGGCGTCCCGGCACTTGAGCGCGAACATACCAACACCGGGTGGAGTCAAGTCGGGGTTGGTGGTGGGAATGAGCGATGCAATCACGCCGACCGGCTTGGCATACTTGACGATCCCTTTCTCTGGGATCTCCTCGATGATTCCAACACTCTTTTGCCGCAGGACGTCACGCAGAATCCCCATGATCTTGAAGCGTTTCGAGACCCGACTTTCGGGATCCCCTAGCTCGCTCTCCTCAACTCCCATATAGGCAAGCCGCGTAAAGGTCTTTTCGTTCGCGACCGCCCATGCCACGGCTTGACACAGGCGATCTATTCGCGCCTGGTCGTAATCGTATACCTGCTGCATGGCCGCGCGCGCCCGCGCCAATAATTCATCCGCACAGCCTTTTTCGTCAGCCCTGATCGGACGAGTTGTAGCCATCGAATAATCTCCTCGTATGAAAATTCCGCCTTATGATCCGAACGCTCTGGTCGCGGGCATCATGACAGCCTCACGTGCAGCTTACCCGATTGTCCGGTGGAGGCGACGTCAAGCGCGCGGGCAATTTCGCCGAACGATAGTGTATCGGTGACAATGCGGGAGGGCTGGAGCGTTCCGGCAGCTACAAGCGCGATCGCCTTTCTAAAATCCGCCGGATGATCGTAGATAATGGACCCGCTGACCCGGATTTCCTCGCGCACGAGGCGCAGCGGCACAAAACTCGCCGTCCCCGTCGCCAGCCCCATCAGTACGACTTGACCGCCGCGCGGCACGGAGCTCAAGGCGATGTCCACCGTCGCGGTCGCTCCCGCGCATTCGAATACGGTGGTCACGTTCTCGGCCTGCCATACCCGGGCGATATCGCCGTTACTTGGGATGACCGCGCCCAGACGCTCGGCCATCGCCTGCTTGTCCGGAAATTTATCATGGGCGAGCACCCGGACGCCTTGCGCGACGGCCGCGTGAGTCAGCAACAAACCGGTGGCACCGCAACCCAAAACGGCGACCGTGTCGCCCATCCGGGCGCCCGATTGCCACAACGCATGAAGCGACACGGCTAGGGGTTCGACGGTCGCTGCATCGGCGTCGCCGACGGTCGGTGGAATGTCCCAGACAAATTCCGCCGGCGCGATGAATCTCTCGGCAAAGCAGCCGGGGAGGTTCACGCCGAGGCTCTTTTTGTTGGGACAAATATTGCCACGTCCAGCGCGACAGAAGGCACATTCGCCGCATGGATAATTCGGCTCGACGATCACGCGTTGACCCAGCTTTACCCGAGTCACGCCTTCGCCCACTGCACACACATGCCCAACTATCTCGTGGCCCAGCAGGAGCGGATACGCCGGGGGCGTGCGATGCCCCGCGTAAAAGGACACGTCCGACCCGCAGACGCCGGCGAGCGTGGGCTCGATCAGCACTTGGCCCACGCCGGCGCGCGGCTCTGGCACTTGACGGATCTCAATCTTGTGAGGCGCTAGGAGTAGGGCTGCTTTCATATTTTCATTATTTATGTTTTCGGTAACTCTCCCGGCGGCGTATACATCCAGATCAGCCATAGCGGTTCATTGCCGTTGTTCACGTGCTGGTGAAAAACCCCTTCGGGAATGAATACCCAATCACCCTCGTCGAACGGAATGCGCTTGCCATCCACTACTACATCGCCGGTTCCGCGCACCATGATGTCCACTTCTTCCGAGCCGGGATGGTTGTGCCTCGAAGAAGATTCTCCGGGTTCGAAAATCGTCAGCCCGGCGACGATATGCTCCGAGTGGACCAGTTCCTTGTCAACGAGCCGAAAGACCTTGCGGCGAAAACCGGGCGAGTCCAACCCGATCCAGAGTTCCTTGCCATCTTTAAAGGGACGCAGTACTTTGACTTCTGCCACGCTTCCTCCTTGCTGCATATAGAATTTCGGTGCGTCCTTAGCCGGCTCCCAGGTAGGCGTGCTGTACCACCGAGTTGGCACGCAGCGACTCGGCCGAATCGGCAAAGCGAATCTTGCCGGTCTCCATCACAATGCCGCGGTGCGCGATCTTGAGCGCGCCGCGGGCGTTCTGCTCGCTGAGGAGAATCGTCATGCCCTGACGGTTCAGGTCGGCGACGATCTCGAAAACACGCTTGACCAGTATCGGACCCAAGCCGAGCGAGGGCTCGTCCATTACCAACAACTTTGGTTTCGACATCAGCGCGCGGGCAATGGCCAGCATCTGCTGCTCGCCGCCGCTCAAGGAACCTGCGAGTTGGTTCTCACGTCCTTTGAGGGCGGGAAACATCTCGTACATTCTTACCTTGTCCTGCGCGATCACCGCCTGGTCGGACCGGTGGTACGCGCCCATATCCAAGTTCTCGTCTACGGTCAGCACGGGGAAAACACGCCGACCTTCTGGGACGTATCCGACCCCCAGCCCCACCACCTTGTCCGGGCTCAGTTTATGAATCGGCACTCCATCGAAGATGATGCTCCCTTCGCGCGGATGGAGCAGACCGCAGATGGTCCGGATCGTCGTGGACTTGCCTGCGCCGTTCGCCCCGATCAACGCGGTGATCTCGCCCTCGCTCACCTGGAAGGAGATGCCCTTGACGGCGTGAATGTGCCCATAGTACGTATGGAGGTTCTCGACAGCAATCACAGTTTTTCCTCCTTCCCCAGGTAGGCTTCAATTACGACGGGATCTTTGGTAATGGCGTCACACGGGCCCTCGGCAATCTTTTTGCCATAGTCGAGCACGGACACCAGTCCGCAAATCCCCATCACGAGCTTCATATCGTGCTCGACGAGGAAAATGGTCACGCCTGAATCCCGGATCTTGAGCAGCGTATCCCGCAGTGCGTCGGTTTCCGTTTCATTCAGTCCCGCTGCCGGTTCGTCGAGCAATACGATCTTGGGATCGGTGGCGAGCGCTCGCGCCATTTCGACGCGGCGCTGATGACCGTAAGGCAAGCTCGTCGCGCGCTCATGCGCATAGTCGGTGATATCGAACAAGCGCAAGAGTGCCATCGCTTTATCGGTCAGCGCTTTTTCCTCACGCTGCACGGCGACCGGGTCCAAGAACTCCTGCCAGAGGGCTGCTTTGGCGTGATGCCCCATCGCGACAAGGACATTGTCGAGCACCGTCATGCTCTTGAAGAGGCGGAGATTCTGGAAAGTGCGTGCAAACCCGCGCGCCGTGATCCGGTGGGCAGGCAACCCAGAAATCAGAGTGCCTTCGAACATGACCCGTCCGCTGGTAGGCTTGTAGTAGCCCGACACCACATTAAAGATGGTCGTCTTGCCGGAGCCATTCGGACCAATGAGCCCATGAATTTCGCCCGGCTTGACACTCAGCGAAACATCCTTGACGGCAACGAGGCCCCCGAATTGCATCGACAGGTGTTCAATCTCAAGAGACATGGGGCCCCTCCATTTGCAATGGAGTGGACTCGGATTTGCGCGCCCACGGCCATCGAACACCGCCGGCCTCTTCCAAGCGCTGTGTGAATCCCACGACTCCCCCGGGCACGAACAGAACCACGATCATTATCGCGAGCCCAAAAACTACCAGTTGCCAGTTGCCAATGGCGCGCAACCACTCTTGAATGAGCGGCAACCCAAGGCCCCCGACAAGCGAACCCACCAGACTGCCCATGCCGCCGATCATGGTCATCGTAAGGACGAAGAGCGCGGACTTGAACTCGAAAATATCCGGGCTGATATAGGTGTTCATGTGCGCATACAGCACACCGGCCACACCGCAGTAAACGCCAGCGATGGCATTCGCCAGAATCTGGTAATAAGCCGTATTGACGCCCATCGCTTTGGCGGCAACATCATCGTCCCGAATCGCAATGAAAGAGCGGCCGATGCGATGACTCACGATCTGCCGGGCTGCTATAAAGCCAATCACGACGCACGCAAGGACCAAATAGTAAAAACGTTCGTCGCCGTCAATCGCAATGCCAAAAAGATTCGGCATCGCGATGCCGGAGATGCCAATCGGACCCTCGGTCAACCAAGTCTCGTTGACGATGATAACGTTGATCGTCTCCGCCAGGCCGATGGTAACGAGGGCGAGGTAGTGCGAACGGACCTTGAGCATGGGCAAGGCGATCAGTGCACCGACAATGCCGGCGAGGATCATTCCAATCGGCAGGTTGATCCAGATGGGCAAGCCCAGGCGTGTGTTCAGCAGCGCCGCCGTGTAGGCACCGACGCCCCAAAACGCGCCCAGCGCCAAATTGATCTGCCCGCAATATCCCATGGCCAGATTCAGCCCGAGACTGATCAAGACGTACAATCCGGCCATATTGACGATATGGACGACATAGCGGTTCGGCGCGACCAGAGGGAATCCAATCAAGACGAGGGCCGCAACTGCCAAAAGCGCAAACTTGATGAGGCTCGACCGGTTCTTCATTGAACCTCCTTAAACTTTATCCACCGTGACTTCACCCACGATACCGCCGGGTCTGAACATCAGGACCACGATCATGACTACAAAAGCAATACCCTTGGTGTAGGCGGATGAAATGAACCCGGCCGAGATCGCTTCGAGGACACCGAATACCAGTCCGCCCACAATGGCGCCCGGAATGCTGCCGGCGCCGCCCAAGATGAATGCCGCAAACCCTTTCAGCCCGACGGGGCCGCTCATCGCCGGATTGACATAGACGATCGGAGCCGCCAGAATCCCTGCCGCTGCAGCGAGTCCCGCTCCGATAGCGAATACCAACGCGTTCGTAGTATTGACCGGAATTCCCATCGCGCTCGCCGTCTCGCGATCCGCCGCCGCGGCGCGCATGGCTTTACCGATTTTCGCTTTGCTCAGGAACACGTTCAGCCCTACCATCAGCACGGCGGACACGCCGATGAGCAAAAGCATTTGCGGCAACAAAGCCACCCCGCCGATCACGATGGGGTCATTGGGCAACGGCGCTTTGACTGCAAAACCTTCGGCACCCCAGATAATGATCGCCAGGTTGTCGAGAACGTATCCCAACCCAATCGTGCCGAGAAGCATCAACATCAGATCCAGATGGGCCAGAGGGCGAAAGAACCGCTCAAGGACAAGCCCCAAGATGGCGTTCAGGAGCACGCCGATCACAAACGCCAGTGGATATGGCACCTGCAGACCCATCACCATCCCGCGGTACCAAATGATGCCAAAGTAGGTGCCAATCATATAGATGCTGCCGTGAGCAAAGTTCACCAGGCCCATCGAACGGTAGATCATCGAGTAGCCGAGAGCGACGAGTGCGTACAAGCTACCAATCCCAATTCCCCCGACGAGCGTCTGTAACAAATAACTGATGCTATTCATCGATTTCCCTTCCCAGGACCTGTCAGGTCTATGACCTGACAGGTCCAAAGAAATTCGCCCTATTGGGTGTAAGGAATCAGTTTCCCGCCCTTCCAAACGCCGAGCTGCGTCTTGTCGATCGTCTCGCCGCTCTTCTGGACATTGAATGTTCCCTGAAGTCCTTTGTAATCCGCGATGGTATGGAACGCCGCTGCGATGGCTTCGCCCGTGACGTTAGGAGAAGCCTTTTCCATCGCCATCATGAGCAATTGCGTGCCATCGTAGGTATTCGCTCCGTGTACCTCCGGGTCTTCGTTCCACCGTGCTTTGTACTTGGCCGCAAACGCCTTGGTCATGTCGTTCAGATCGTTGGACAAATACGGTGCAGTTGCAAAGACGCCTTCGACGACATCGGAGCCGGCTGTCTCGGCAAACTTGGGTGTCGCGATGGCCGAACCGCCCGCCATCTGTCCTTTGAACCCGAGCTGACGCGCTTGCTTGGCGATCAGACCGGAGGCAACTTCAGAACCACCAAACAAGAGGACTTCGGGTTGAGTCTGTAGGATTTTGGTGAGTTGTCCCGTAAAATCCTTGTCGTCAATCCCATAGTTCTCGCGAGCGAGAGGTTCCAGGCCAAGCGACTTGAGGGCCGTGGTCTGATAGTCTGCTTCGCCTTTTCCGTAAGCAGACGTATCGGTAATGATGGCAAATTTCTTAAAGCCCTTGGTCTTTGCCAGAAACTCGACTAGCGGGGTTTCATAGGCGGGTCCAGCCGGGCAGGCGCGGAAGATGTAGGCGCTCCCTTTGTTGGTGATATCGACATTCGTTCCGTTCGTGAGCTGGGGAATCTTGTACTGTGCAAAGATCGGGATGTCGGCGAGCGCAGAACTGCTATTCGTGGTCGCCCATGCCGCGACCACTTTGTCATCCGTGGCGACCTTTTGAGCAAGGTTGACCGATTTGGTTGGATCGGCTTCGTCATCGTAGATGACAATCTGAATGGGACGACCTTTGATGCCGCCCGTAGCGTTCTTCTCCTCGACGGCGAGCGTGACGCCTTTCTTCATCCAATCGCCCAGGACCGCATTCGTGCCGCTCATCGCGCCGATGATGGCGATCTTGATCGGCTCACCCGTCGCTTTGGCGGCAGTCGTCGGTTGCGCGGCGGCCGCGGTGGGCTGAGCCGCCGGAGCGGTTGGTTGCGGAGCGGCGGCGGGTGCTGCACAGGCAGCGAGCACGATACCCAATACGATAAGAACGAACAGAATGGTGCGCTTCATCGCAGATCTCCTCCTTGTTTTCGATCGATTGAGAGCATTTCGTACTCATCGCGTTCTTCGATCATGGACTGGTGGATGGCGCCATCACCCCCTTTCCGCAAAACGACGAGCGACCGGAGTTACGAGCCCTTGCGATAAATGTCGTTAATGTTCCAATATCCCGGCGTCGGAGTCGGCGCGTTTTCCATGGGAACGTGGATGACAGTCGGAAGACCCGAGGCGAGCGCGCCGCGGAGCGCGGGACCAAGCTCGCCCGCCGCGCGGATCAGGACACCTTGTGCGCCGCACGCTCGCGCCACGTCTGAATAGGCGACGCGATATTCTTTGCCTTCACTCTCAAATGTGCACCCGAAACTCCA
>JBLMXX010000426.1:0-6323 GCA_050257995.1 Acidobacteriota bacterium
GTTTCTGGAATTCCTGGATGGCGGATTCCAGCACCCAGAGTTGTCCGTGATTGTTGATGATGATCTGTTTGCGAAAGCCGTCATTCCACAGCCCGAGCATGGTGTCGATCATCATTTCGCGGACGATGGTCTCGCGGACGATGACGGTGCCCGGCATGCCCATGTGGTGATAGGGATGCGCCCCGTAATTGAGCGGGGGCAAGGCGAGGTTGATGTGCCCGTTGCGGTTCTTTTCCGTATAGCGGCGGACACCCTCGCAAATCATGCTCACGAAGAGCGTGTCGCTCGCGCTTGGCAGATGCGCGCCGTGCAGTTCGGTACAGCCCACGGGAATGAGGACCAGGTCATTCTTGTGGCGGTTCTCGACCACCTGCCAGTGCGGCGTGGTCTGGATATAAGCCCCCGGTTTGGCCCATTCACAACCGGCGGCGGGAAAGCCGTACTCGGCGAGGATGGTTTTGAGTTGATCCTCGCTGGCCTCCCACATTTCCTTCTTCAATCGACCTACAGCGTTATCTTCGAACCACAGGTCGGGTTGATTGGAGGGCAGTTTCCCTTGCGGGACTTGAGTGAGATTAGACACCGTGTGACTCCTTGAGTGAATTTCAGACTGCAAATCTTGGGCTTGCAATTGGGCAATTCAAGCATATGCAAACTACAATTTGAAATCTAAATTTAGCTTGCCAGTATGCGAGCCGTTTTTTCCTTCGCTTCTCTCGCCACCGAGAGCGGGTCGCGCTGCCAATATTCGGGGCGAAAAATTTCGACAGAGACGACGCCGTCGTAGCCGATCCCGCGGACGGCGCGGATGATTTCCTTGAGCGGAATCACCCCGTCGCCGGGGAAGAGCCGGTTGGCATCGGTGATCTTTTCCTTCGGCATCGATTCGACGTCGTTGATATGGAATACGGCGAGCTTCCGCACGTCAATGTCGAGGATGCACTCGAACGTCGAGCCACCCGCGTAGAAATGACAGGTGTCCACCACCATGCCGACGTTAGCACGGTCGGTAGCGCGTACGATTTCCCATGCCTGTGTAACAGTCTGTACCGAGCACCAGGGGAAGCCGAGGAACTCGAAGGCTAGGTTGACGCCATACGGCGCGGCGACCTCGCTCATCGTCCGCAGGCTCGTCACGGTATTGTCCCGGATGACCTGACTGGGAGTGCCTGCGGGAGCGGGTCCGGGTACCGCAATGAGCCAGGGACAGCCGAGGGCTCTGGCATAATCGGCCAATTGCTTTGTGCGCCCGAGCACTTGAGCGCGCCCCTCGGCTTCGCGGAAATTGATTTTCTCAATTGAGTTGATCGCGTACGTCTTGAGATGGGCGGCGTCGATCAGTTCGCGCGCTTCGCCGATGGGATGGTTTTCCAAAAACTTGTCCAGTTTTGTCGCGGTGATTTCAAGCACGTCGAAACCGGCCTGTCCGGCGATCCGGATGTCGGTTGCAAGGTCGCTCGTCATCGTGGTGGCGCCGTTGAAACCAAGTTGCATAAGAACCTCATTCTTCTGAAATAATGTGGCACCGGTCTGTGGGGAGATGCAGGCGGACCGGGTCTCCGGGAGCATAGCGTGTCCGAGTGTTCGACTCTACGCGCATGACAAGTTTGTCTTGGACCAGGATACGATAGTCTACACAGTTGCCAAGATACGTGGCTTGCTTGACAACACCGGTCAAGATGTTCCCGTCCTCGCCGTTACCCACGATCGTCACGTCATTTGGACGGATAAAGAGTGTTGCCGTCTGCCGTGCGACCAGCCCGGGCATGCCCGTCACCGTGAGCATCGTCTGTCCGACCGATACCTGTGCCACATCTCCGCCGAATGATTCTACGCGCGCTGGCAAAAAGTCAGAGAGTCCGATAAAGTCGGCGACGAATCGGGAACGGGGGTGCTCGTAGATCTCCTCGGGCGATCCCACCTGTGCCAGCTTACCCTTGTTCATAATGGCAATCTTATCGGACATCACAAGTGCCTCTTCCTGGGCATGGGTCACGTAGATCGCCGTAATGCCAAGTCGCTTTTGCAGATCGCGGATCTCGAAACGCATCTCCTCACGCAGTTTCGCGTCGAGATTGGAGAGCGGCTCGTCGAACAGCAGGACTTTGGGCTCGACTACGAGCGCTCGCGCTAGCGCCACGCGTTGCTGCTGACCGCCAGAGAGTTGGTTCGGTGCACGGTCTTCCAGCCCTGTCAACTGCGTCAGTTTCATCACCTCTTCTGCCCGGTGTCGTATTCCTGCCGGAGATAGTTTTTTGATCTTCAGACCGTAGATGATGTTGTCAAAGACGTTCAGATGCGGAAATATAGCGTAGCTCTGGAACACCATTGCCATATCGCGGCGATTGGGCGGCACATCGTCCAGGCGTTGACCCTCCAGCGTAATCCGCCCCGAAGTGGGAAACTCGAAACCAGCGATCAGACGCAGAGTCGTCGTCTTGCCGCAGCCGGAAGGACCAAGCAGCGTGACGAACTGTCCTTTTTCGATGTTTAGTGAGACATCATCCACTGCGGTGACTTCGCCCGCGGTCCCGCGCGCAGGGAACTTTTTCGTCAAGTGGTCCAATGTCAGATACATGGTGAAAACTCCTGGACAAGCTGACCGGAAAACCGTTGTTGTGCCACTCTGGCACCCGTCGCCTTAACCTGCTCCCAGCGACATTTCCATTCCGGTGACGCGGAAGGCACGCCCAGCCCAGGCGTAGAGCAGGGCGATGGCACCGAGCACAATGAAAATTAAGATCATTGAATAGGCTGCCGCGAGACTTGTGCCCCCTTGTTCGACTTCGCTCATAATGAGCGCTGTCAGGATAGGCCATTTCGCGGACGAGAGAAAAATAATGGCCGAAAGCGAGGTCATATGCCGTGCAAAACTGAAAATCAACCCTGCGACGAATGCCGGGAGAATTAACGGCAGTGTAACTTGGCGGAATGTAATCTGCGCGTCCGCCCCCAGGTTCGTGGATGCCTCTTCAATCGCGGGATCGATTTGTTGAAGCGATGCAACGCCTGCCCGCACGGAGGCAGGCAAACTGCGGACTGCATACGCTGCCAGAATAATGTAGGGCGACCCGACGAGCGCCAGTGTTTCGCCATAAAACGTCAACGCACTGCACACCGCGATCAGCCCTAGTCCGGCGATGATGCGCACACGCGGCGACCAGCGGTCCATCATGAATCCTGCCATTGCCATGTATGTAAAGCCGAGGAGCGCGAGTGGCGGTTGGAAAAACAAGTTGATCCATGCGGCTAGACTGGCAAATGCCTTGGGCCAGATATTGCCACCCAATTCTCTGCCCCACGCGACCAGCGGTGCTGTGAGGTCTGGGATGACCGGGCGGACCGCCACGTACAACGCCATCGCTATCAGTGCGATCACGAGCGATTTGCGCGATTTCGACGCGGCGAAGAACGAGCCCAACATTGCCACGGCTATGAGAATTACTGCCAAGATGATCAGCCACGCCTGCAAGTCGATCACCGGCAAATTGCCGAACGGAGCAATGAGCGGGTTTGAAAGGAGTGTTTGGCGCCCCTTTGCATCTGTCGCCAGATAATTCAATGCCGTGCCGGCGAGGGTTCCGAAAAAGAGCAGGCAAGTGCGCGACCAAAAGCCACGCACCACCGGACTGACCAGGTAATAAGCTAGCGCGAGATAGATTACAACGACGACGATAAGCGGCGCCTGGATGAAAGCGATAATATAACCGATGCCGAGAATCGTGCCGGGTACTGCGCCGCCGAGATTAGACGAAAAATCGAGCGCTTCTTTTCCGCTGAAGGTCTTGCGCACCACCAGAAATGCAATAACCATTCCAGCGAGGCCTGCAATCGGGGTCGCCAACGCGGAAAGAAATGTAGTATCGAGTATGGGTTTCAAGCCGCGATCGATCGCGTTGGCATAATGGGTCAGGTCGAGACTGTAGTTGATGCCCCAGTTCTTGGTGATCGAGCCCAAGAAGATCGCACCGTATAGGACAATGACCAGCACCAATACCAAGAAGGTCAGCACGATAAAGGTCCAACGGATGAGGGGCTCTTTGACGAACCCGGCGCCACCGCCGGTCGGCTTGCCGGTGACCGAGATGTAGGACTTGCGAGAAACCCAATAACGCTGCAAGAGAAAGACGGTCAGCGTCGGCAAGAGCAATACCAGCGAAAGGGCTGCACCTTTTTGTTGATCGTACTCGCCGTTCACCGCCATCCAGATCTGGGTCGAGAGGACGGTGACGTTGCCGCCAATAAAGATTGGGTTGCCGAGGTCAGCCAGCGATTCGACAAACATCAGCAGTAAAGAGCCCGCAATGCCCGGTGTCAGGAGCGGCAGGGTGATCGTTCGGAAGATGTGCCATTTGCTGGCACCAAGCGCAAGCGCGGCTTCCTCCATCGATGGGTCAATCCGCTCTAAAAGGCCGCGCAGAATCAAATAGGCGACGGGGAAGAAGGTAATAATCTGGACGAAAACAATGCCCCCCAGTCCGTACACTCCCGTATCGCCGGGCTTGTATTGAATGTGTAATAATTCCTTCGTGATGAGTCCCGAGCGCCCGAACAGTAGAATTGTAGCGAGCGCAATGGCAAACGGCGGTGAGATAGTTGGCACCAGTGTGAGTGCATGGACCGTGCGCCGGAACGGAATTCCACAGCGCACCATCGTATACGCGAACAGAAAGCCGACCAGGGTACTGCCAATCGCGGCATACACGCCCATCTGGATGGTCCACCAAAAAACAATCCAGTACTGGAGCATATACTGAGGGTCCAGGTAACGCTGGAAGAATTTGAGACTGGGCTCTCCTTCCATCGTAAAGAATCCCTGGTAGATAACGCGCATGAGCGGCCACACGATGAACGCCAGCATAAAGGCGCCCGTAGCGAGCAGGCCGATCAGCAGAACGGGATCGCGTGCAATTAGCCGGAACTCGCGATAGCGCCGCACGGTGGAATCCCAGGCCGATGGAGTTGTGCGCTTGATGGCAAGTGCAGTTTCCATAGTTTCCCTGTGAGCGTCACATGGTGAATGGCGGACACGGAGACAAGGAGCGAGTCCATCACACTCCCTGCCTCCGTGCCACCCTATCTTTCTACTTGGCGAGCGATGCGGCGGCGATCTCGTTCGAGAACCGGTCGATGAATGCAGTCTTGTTGTTGCCGCAATAGTCAAAGTTGTAGTTGATGAGCTTCACTTGGAGCAATTCGGGCTTGGGCGGTACCGCACCCTTGATGGTCAGACCCTGATAGGCATTGTACTTTTTGCCGAGTTCCTGGGTGCCGGCCTGGAGTGCCCAATCGTACCACGCCTGGGCATTCGCCAGGTTTTTGGCGCCCTTGATGATGGCCATTCCGCCGATTTCATAACCCGTGCCTTCCGATGGAAAGGTCAGCTGTAAGGGCAAGCCTTGGTCCTGAATTCCGGTGACGATATCGTGCGAAAAGACGACACCTACCGCAACTTCACCCTTGCCCACATTCTGCACAGGTGCGGCGCCGCTCTTGGTCCATATCAGGACATTCTGGGCGAATTTCTTCATGTAATCCCAGCCTGCTTGTTCGCCCTTGATCTGAAGGACCGTGCACATGAACGTGTAGGATGTGCCGGACGACGCAGGGTGCGCAATCGCGATTTGCCCCTTCAATTCGGGCTTGATCAAATCGTCGAAGGACGTCGGTGCTTTGATCGCCGTTTGCTTGGTGTTGGTCGCAAAACCAAGCGAACCGACGTAGATGCCGGACCACGACGGAACGGGATCCGAATCGAGCATCAGTTTCGGATCGATGATGTTGGCTTGCGCATCTGTCTTGTACGGCTCCAGGAGCCCTTCCTTCTTGGCGGCGATGGCAGAGTCGATGGGACCGCCCCACCAGATGTCGAATTGGGGATTGGCTTTCTCGTTGCGCAGTCGGGTTACTGCCTCACCGGCGGACAGGCGAATATAGTTTACCGTTACGCCGGGATATTTTGCTTCGAACTCTTTCTTCATCCCCTGGCACCAGATTTCCTGCGGCGTGCAGAGCAGGTTCAACTCACCCTTGGGTGCGGGTTTCGCCGCTGTGGTGGGAGCCGTCGTCGCTTTTGGAGCTTCGGTTGCCTTGGGAGCTTCCGTAGCTTTCGGCGCGGCGGTTGGCTGCGCCGGTGCCGCCGTTGGCGGCGGTACCGGTGTCGGCGCCGGAGCGCAGGACACGATCGCGGTGAGCGTTAGTACGAGCGCGAGGACGATCAACAACTTTGTTTTCACTTCTCCTCCTTGAGATTCGAGTCCGAGTATTTTCCAAGCCATGACATCCACAAGTTAAATTGCATCACCCCTTTCTTGATCTTTGAC